>JBFLVQ010000620.1:0-5751 GCA_040758525.1 Acidobacteriota bacterium | reverse complement strand
CTTTATTATATTTTATAATTTTAGCAACGGCTGAGATCGTTAGTAAGTATCCATATAAGTTGGCCACCGGATACATTGTATCCGGCTTGGCGAACTTCTCACTTATCCTGGAGGGCTTATTTAGATTGTGCTATTTTGTTGCCACAGATAAGGATATAGTATTTGGTGAAGAGCCAATCGCCATTGGCATATGAAGTGCAGCTAAATATCAGGTTAAAGAGTAAAATAAGAGTTACTGGAGAGAGGCGATGAGGAATCCGATAAGGAATCCAATATTGGTGTTACTAATAGCAGTATTGGTGAATATTGCCAATATTGTCATAGTAGCTGACAGTAGCGTTAAGTGGCCATACAATGGGGATGAAGTTGATTATTCTGAGTCTCCAGCAAGTGGTGGTGAGGCTGCTATAGTGCCACAGCAACAGGAAAAGCCAGAATCTGCTGCTCCAATAATTACAAAATTGAGCAGCCAGAGCGATGGGTTGGATGGCGGCTTGCGAGTGGTTATTAAGGGTAAAAACTTCACACGCGATACTAAGTTGGTGTTGGGTGATAGTGCTGTCACCAATTTAACTATCAAGAATAAACGTACAATTAGCTTCCTTGTACCTGCACAACAGATACCTGGCGCACGTACGCTCACTGTAGAGAATGCTGGCGGTGTGGCACAACGTGAATTTGATATTGTGTCAAAATCACTATCACAATTGAGCGGTGTAGAGATCACTACGGTAGCAGGTGGAGTCACTTATGCCGGAGATGGAAATAGTGGATTGGATAGTAGCGTCACATTCTCTGTATCAAGTATAGCAATGGACAAGGAAGGTAATCTCTTCGTCGCCGATCGTGGTAACTGCCGTGTGCGCCGTATTGATGCTAAAACTGGAATTATCACTACGGTAGTGGGCAAGGGTATCAGAGGCGCATACACTGAGGGTAGTCTAGCGCTCACGGTAGGGTTGGATCCGGATTCATTAGCAGTAGATAATGCTGGCAATCTATTCATCGCTGAATTTTCCGGTAATCGAGTCTTTCGTGTTGACGCAAGCAGTGGAGTAATTTCAACGGTGGCAGGTAATGGCAGGAATGAGTTTAGTGGTGATGGTAATGCCGCAACTCAGGCTGGACTAAACGATATACAATCCCTGGCAGTAGACAAAGCCGGTAATCTATTTATTGCCGATCAAGGCAACCGTCGGGTAAGACGTGTTGATGCTGCTACTGGTATTATCACAACAGTGGCGGGAAATGGCAGTAGTGAATTCTTAGGTGATGATATACCTGCTATTAATACTGGAATAAGTCCTGTGGCAGTTGTAGCAGATACTGTAGGAAATATCTTTATCACAGATTTTGAGCAGAGTCGGGTAAGACGTGTTGATGCTGCTACCGGTATTATCACAACAGTGGCGGGAAATGGTATACGTGATTTTAGCGGAGATGGTGGAATGGCAACACAAGCCAGCTTAAATTTTCCACAAGCATTGACGCTAGATGAGCAAGGTAACCTCTTCATTGCTGATCGTGGTAATGGCCGTATACGCCAAGTAGATATCACCACAGGTATTATTACTACGATAGCGGGAAACGGCATAGGTACCAGTGATGATGGAATGCTAGCAACTCTTGCCAAACTCGATCCAATCAGTATCGCCATAGACAGAGCCGGTAATCTCTTTATAGGGGAGTTTTTCAGCAACCGTGTACGGCGTGTAGATGGACGTAGCAGAATTATTAGCACAGTGGTGAGGAATAATCGAGGCAATATCGGTGATGATGGTCCAGCTACTAAAGCTAAATTGAATATTCCTTCCAATATTGCATTTGATGCGGCGGGAAATCTATTTATTGCTGACCGTGGCAGTGCCCGTGTGCGACGTGTGGATGCGACTACCGGTATGATCACAACCGTAGCGGGTACAGGTATGCCTGGTTTCAGTGGTGATGGTGGCCCAGCAATAAAAGCACAACTCTTCTTGCCTATTGGTATAGCAGTGGATACAGCCGGTAACCTCTTTATAGGAGATGGCAGTGTAATACGGCGTGTAGATGCCAAAACAGCAATAATCACAACCATTGCTGGTAATGGCAATGCACAACCAGGTGAGAATGGCCTAGCAATAAATTCTAGGCTATCTACGCCCATCTATTTGACTACCGATGCGGCTGGTAATCTCTTTGTTACTTCTAGTTTTACTCAACGAGTACAGAAAATAGATCTTAGTACAGGAATGATTAGCACGGTAGCTGGCAGTGGCTTTGTCGGTCTGGATGCAGATAATGTCCCGGCAACACAAGCAAAACTCAATTTTCCTGTAGGGGTCGCGGTTGATGCGGCAATGAATAATCTCTTTATTGCCGATTCTGGCAACAACCGTATACGCAGAGTTGATCTACGCACCGGCATTATCACTACGGTAGGGGGTGATGGAACAGATGGCTTTCGTGGTGATGGTAGATTGGCAATTAATGCCAGTTTTAGTCTGCCTCAATATGTTGTAGTTGATCAAGCAGGCAATCTCTTAGTTGCTGATACTGGCAATCATCGTGTGCGTCGTATAGATGCACGCACAGGAATAATAATAACTGTGGCAGGAGATGGTGTGGACGCCTTCAGAGGTGATAATGGCTTGGCGATCAAAGCTAGTATCAATTTTCCTGTTGGTCTGGCACTAGATAACAAAGGCAATCTATTTATCGCCGATACCAATAATAATGCTATTCGTGCTGTTAAGGAGATTGCTAAAACGATTAGCACAATAGATAAACCGGAAATTGAGACTGAGATAGTGCAGGAGGAAGAGTGATGTGGAGAATGGCAAAGATCGCACTGGTCTGTTTGATCTTTGTTGTACCAGTGCAGGCCCAATTATCCCAAGGAGCGCAAAATCTAGGGATCTTCCATTATGGATTGAGTGCTTCTGCAACTCGCCAGCCCTTTATTGAGCCTGCTGAGGCAGGGATGCAATTACAGCGTCAAGTCTGTTTGCAATTTCTTCCTGACGGGTTCATTCCTGTCGTTGAAACAGAAAAAGATCCAACCCGTAGAAAAGCCTTACGCTATGCCATTGCCTATTATCAGGATTGTCAAGTAGCGGGTTTCCCCAATAGCGTAGATGTGTTGATCGGTCTACGTATTGAGTTAGGTGGGCCTTTGAAGGTGAAGTACTTCCGTGCCTATACAGTGATCCAACCGACCCGTTTGCAGTTTCAGGAAGAGCGTAGCGCAATGGCAATATTAGCGCAAACAGAAGGCTCCGCGTTACTCTTCTTCAAAGCCGCAGAGCGTCAATTAGTGATCAACTTCGAGGGACTCTTTGAGTCTCCACATGCTGCTAGTCTACTTGCCGTAGCCGATCTAGCAGGGATTAAAACTGATGAGTCTATACAACAGTATATACTTGTTGTGCGAGGTGGTAGAGACCGTGCAAGTGTCTTTGCCATCAATGTTGATCCGCTTCTGCAGCAGTTCAAGAGTTATGAACTATTTCGGGATCTCTCTAGTAGTGATGCTACCTCAATCTTTGAAATACTTCCTCCCACAACTAACAATAGACAAAAATAGGTGATTATGCGGTTGTATACTCTTTTCACTCTGCTATGCGTGCTTATGACGATCAATGCTATTACCGGTACTGCTACTATGAGCACGACACAGGCTGTTCCACAGGTGTTATTCACTTCACCTGATCGTGGGCCCGTAACAGGAGGCACAGAAGTAAGGATTGTTGGCACCAATTTTCAATCTGGCGCGGTAGTGATTTGGGCTGGCCAAACGCTTTCTGCCACTTTCATCGAAAGCGGTTTGCTACAGATCAAGACACCTATGAACAGCCCTGGGCCAATTGATATCGCGGTAATCAATCCTGAGGGTAGTCGTGGAGAGTTACCTAACGCTTATACTTACCAGGGTACTTTTCCAACTCCACAGGTACGACTACTTTTTCCTGCTGGTGGCGAAGTGCTTAGTGCTGGTGGTGCGCCTGTTACTGTCTCTTGGTCGATTGATAGCCTGGCCTTACCACAACAACGGTTACTACTTTCCACTGATGGTGGCGCTACTTTTCCGATCTTGTTAGCAGATGGTCTAAGTACCGCGAGTTTCCGCTTCAATTGGCTTATTCCTGAAGAGATTGTTACTAATAGTGCACGCCTACGTTTGGAAGCCAGCATATTTGGTTCGACTGGTGGTGGCCAGAGTAATCGAAATTTCAAGATTGTTCCTGCTCCTAAAATAGAAAGCATTGTACCTGCCTCGATCAAAGCTAGTGCTGGGCCATTCGAATTGATTATTACTGGACAGGGATTCGAGAAAGGCGCCGTAGTAGAAATAGGGAATAGTAGAGTAAAAGCCAAATCGGTTTCTGCTAACTCAATTAAACTCACAAATCTCTCAACGCCTGCGCCGGGTGTACATATTTTGCGTGTACGTAACCGTAACAAAGGCATCTCAGAGAATTTCCTCTTTACTGTTGCAGAATAGTTGTAAGAGAGAAGAGAGACTTCTCTAGATCAGGCTAAGGTTTTGCTAATGGTGTGATAACAAAGCCATGTATGTGAAAATCCTCACCCGTAAAAGTAGCAAAGCCAGCACTGCCATATGGAAAATTATTGCGAGAGTCTGTAAATACTCCTAGCCAAACTTCTTCGCCAGTGTTTCCAGGCGTGATATAGTGCTTTATCACATTGCCTTTGACTTCTATACGTATACGGTAGAAATCGCCTTTCTCCAAATATGGAATGATTGGCAGCGGTGGGATTACAGGAGAATCTAGATCTATCACACCATCACGACAGATATAGGTAAGAAATTTGTTTGGATTAGGTCCATTTTTGCCATTCAAATAGAATAGATAGAAATTCTTCTCATCTTGTGCGCGTACCACCCAAGCGGCGCCACGGTCATCAAGTAGACGTAGGCCGAAAACGATCACTAGATCATAGTAATATCTATCTTTTGGTAAACCTATGCCTTTTTCACCTTGTACATGTAACAAACCTCCCTCGGCACGCCATGTCGATGGGGCATTCCAGAGATTCAAATTTCCCTCAAAATTGTCAGCAAATTCTGTACTGATCGGTAATGGTTTAAGCGTGATTTTTAGTGATAGCTCTTTGCCAGCTTCTATATAGATCAGTTGTTGATGGCTTTCATATCCTATACATTCGATCATTAATAGGTAATTTCCATTGGGCAGTACTGAATGGATAGTAAGCTTGCCTAAGGTAGGGATCATACCGCTATCGGTTCTGTTTAGGTAGACACGTGCGCCAGATTGAGATTCTATATTGATAATTGCTGGCATACGTTTTAGTGATACTGACAATTGTGCTGTAATAGCGCCGACGTTTACAGTATCAGAGAAGGGTTCATGACCAGCACGTTCTACTGCGATGGTATGTTCACCACGTAGCGCGGTGATGATAATAACATTCTGTTTTTCATGGTAATAGTCAGCAGCACTTAACTCTTGGTTATCCAATTTGATCTTGTATTGTGCATCGAAATCGGCAAATGTCAGTTTCACTTTTCCCTTTTTGGGAAGTAGCTCGGCATTTATCGATGCAGTTTTACCAGCACGCAATATCACAGTATTATCGTAAGACTCATACTCTTTATGTTCTATTCTTAATCGGTAACGACCTGGTTTAAGTTCAAATTGTTTGCTTTGGCGGTCGTCTTTAGAAGTTTTGCCTTGGGATTGATTATCTAGATAAATATCAGCATCGGTTGCATTCGAGTAGATAACC
>JBFLVQ010000619.1:0-5755 GCA_040758525.1 Acidobacteriota bacterium | reverse complement strand
TCAAACCTACTAGTAAGGTAAGTGAGCCAGTGTTATTGAGATCAACACCGATGATATCGAAAGTACCATCAGCATTGAAGTCGCCTGTAGCAACATCGACAGCATTGAAGGTGGGGAAGCTATTGGCTTGCACAGCATTGCCGTCATTGATGTTAGTGTTGAGAAGTCCGGTGATCGTTGATGCGCCTGTAACACCGCGGTTGCCAACACCGGGTACGTTACGGTTGCCTGCGCTGAAGGCGGGCTCTTGCGCGTACAACGGCCGTACTCCCATGATGGCTAACATTAATACTGCCATCATTGTTAGTACTAAGTTTCTCTTCATGAATTTCCTCCTCGAAGAATTTAACGAATCCGTTTAACTATGCTAAAAATAATCCGCTATTTGTCCTGCACCCCGCCTTTGGCGGCTAAAGTTGGGCGCACTCTTCTATTTCACCTTTACTAGCTGCACAATATCTTTGCTTACCAGCCCTAGAAGGCCTTCTTGCTTGCGATCGTGCAGCGTGAGGTTTAGGGTCCCGGGGACGATTGGCTGTTTGCCATTCATTTCACCCGTTTCTATGTCAAAAGTCTGTAATTCGCTTTCGAACAGCGTATAGGCGATCCGCCCATCTTCACTAAATGCTGCGCCTCTTAAAGCTGTTTCGAAGCTGAAAGTTGAGTGAACTGCTGCGGTTTGCAGATTAATAACTGCCAAACGCCCCTTGCGTTTGCCATGGCCAGGCTTTTGAATATGGCCTGGCTTCTGAATGAAGAGTCGCGTCGATTTGGCACTGTAATGTAATTTAATAGGTGAAAGCCTCGCAACATCCTTATCTGCTTCTGCAAGACCTGTTACTTGACGCCGGAATACTGCTGCCCCAGAGACGATGTCATAGGCCGATACTACACCAGTATTGGAAGAAGCCACATAGAGCTGCGTGCCAGTAGTATTAAAAGCTAAATTAGAGCCAATACCAATCACTTCGCGCTTGAGCAGATTAACCTGACCTTCTAAATTTAGCTGCCCATCCAGAGTGAGACTATAAATAATCAGACGATAACTACCAGACTGCTGATGTACCAATCCTAGACGATTGCTTACCGGATCATAAGTGAGACTCTCAATACGATTATTAGCAGCAAATTGACTTGCAGGAATAATCTCTTGATGAGTGAGGATCTGACCAGTAGCAGTAGCAAAGACAAAAACCGCAGCTTTGTTTGAATAAATACCAAACTTACCATCTGCCGATAATCCTACTTCATCAGGAAGTGTCTGCTCATCTTCACGAATCGGCACGCTAATGGCTAGTGATACCTGCTTATCAAGATCAAAACTGCCATTTGCACGTACTGGCACAATCAGAAAGGCTGCTTCATCATTAACCGTGGCGCGTGCTGCTACTACTAATACATTATTGGCAGCTAATGACAATCGTGTAGGACTAATGCCAGCAGGAAAAGTATCAAGCTTAGATAGTAACTTGCCGGTCTGGGTGTCAAAGCTATGTACAGAATGGCCTGCCTCGCCACCTTTTTCTGTATAGACTGCCACCAAACCTTTGCTCCCATCTGCAGTAAAAACAATATTATTATTTGCCGCTAGTTCACCTGGTATATCAACCATATCAATCTGCTCGGCAGCACGACTCGGCCAGACAATCATTGCTAGTACAATTGTGCAACCGATTAGCAGATTAATTATGTTGGCGGCACGAAATCTCATCATTACTACTCTATTAAATCTAAATTGAGAATCTCTCTACACATCTTTAATTATGGTGGGCTACTTTAATGAAGCCCAAGCTTATAACACTCGATCTACTTACTTGTCAACCTTGTCAAGAACACTAGACTGCTTACCGTAATGAGTGATTAGGGCATCTATTTTTGTTAATCTCTGTTTTTTCACTGCTGCCTAAGCTGAATGGTAATTTGACGATTTATCTCCTTAGCATTTACCGTACCAAACCCTCGGCAAGATACCCTGTTATTTCTACTAAAATCATAAGTTCAAGAGAATCAACTATTTATTTTTTATAAAGAGCAGTCTTGAAAAGCTTTTGGAACTATGATCCAAATTGTTAAGCTGATAACAATTTAGCCAAAAATATCCAATAGAATATCTATTGTGGAAACTAAATATCTATGACAGTAACTAAAGTATCAGTTTGATCTGAAAATAACATCACCAAGATAGAAACTATTTCTATTTTAAGGGAGATCATTCCTGACCAGCAAATCCAAACTGGACCATTTTTAAGTAGAGTCCCCGGCGTGAGAGGCCCAACTCCTTAGCAGCACGAGTAATATTGAATTTATTACGTATCAATGTCTTTTCAATAAGCTCACGCTCTAGCTGATTAGTAGCTTCCTTAAGCGTGAAATTACTAGAAATGGGTGGTGAAACAACTGGCGCAGGAATGGGTGCAGCGGCAACAGCAACCATTGCCTTTCTAGTCTCTAGAGGGGATGGTGCCGCGTTAATACGAGTAATCTCTGGCGAGAGGTCTCTGGGAGTAAGTACGATATCATCCATTGAATAAGCAATCACCCGCTCGATCTCATTGCGTAGCTGGCGCACATTACCTGGCCAGTAATAATTGCTTAAATAATGCAGTGCCTCTTGTGAGAGGGAGATATTCTTTCTGCCAGATCGGGCAGCAAAATGTTGTAAATAATGGGAAGCCAGTAAAGGAATCTCTTCTTTACGCTCTCGTAAGGGCGGAACATGAATACGTATAATATTTAACCGGTAGTGTAGATCTTCACGGAAACGACCTTCCTCGACAGCTCTTTCCAAATCCACATTAGTGGCAGCCAATACACGTACATCAACCTTTACCGGTTTGGTTTCTCCTAATGGCTGTATCTCCCCTGCCTCCAAGAAACGTAAGAGTTTAGGTTGGACCTCTAGGCTTAGATCACCTATCTCATCAAGGAAGAGCGTACCACCTTCAGCAGCGCGAATAATACCTTGATAATTGGCAGTTGCCCCAGTAAAGGCACCACGGCGGTGACCAAACAGTTGACTATCGATAATCTCTTTAGGTGTAGTAGTACAATTAAAAGGCAGAAAGATCGCGTCACGACGTGCTGATTCGGCGTGTACGGCACGAGCAACCAGTTCTTTACCTGTACCCGACTCGCCAGTAATCAGTACTGTTGTATCACTAGTACGAATCTTCTGTATTCGCTCCACTACGTCATACATTGCTGAACTGGCGTAAATAAAGCCAGGAATAAGACTTTGTACCCGTACCTTATCAGAATCCTGCACCAAAATAGCGCGGTTCAAGCTACGTAGCGAACAATTTTCTAATGCTAATTCGGCTTGCTTCAGTAGTGGCTTAAGACGGGGTAGATCGGCCTGGTTGTTGCCTTTTGGTTCTAGATATAGCCAGACTCGTGTATTTACTTGATCCTCTAATAGATATATAGACGAGTTACCAATTGCAGTTTTACCAAAATTGGTATTAGCAGAAACTTGTGAGGCAAGTGCGACAGCCTCTGTATGATTGCATCCCAAGGCGACAAAAGGCTGTAGCATATTCCGGTTATTAGTATCAAAGATCACCAGTTTTTGAATCGCAAAATTCTCATAAATAACAGTAGCTAGTTCCTTTAACAGCAAATCTCGGGAAGTGGCGGCTTCGATCAAGCGCTGCATTAACAGAACATCTTTAGACAATTTTACTTCTACCAAATTAGGAGTTTGCGGCAACTCTCCACGTTGTAAAGCCAACAAGAGATCGTCACAACGTTGTAGCGCCACTTTTGCACCTAGTTCCATAAATACACCACGAGCTTCATTTAAGTGTTCTCGACTGGCAATCTGATCGCCTATCTGCGTATAAAGCAGGCCCATTTCAAAACGGCTTGAAGCCAATTCGTATTTGTCATTTATAGAAGCGAAGATATTGATACTAGCTGAGATATGTTGTTTAGCCTCCTCAAAATGTTGTCGTGCTAAAGCGAGTTTGCCGGCTAAGCGTTGTGCCCATCCATTAGCCGATAGATCTGGATCGCGTTTGCTTTTTAAGTTCTCCTTGGCCAGTTCCAGATACTCTTCGGCCTGTTCATAGCCCTGTTGAGAGAAGTGATGTTCAGCTAATGCTAGATGTGAGAGACACACCTCGTAAAGATTTCCTATCCTAGTAGCCATCTGTAGAGCAGTACGTAGTGCTTGTAATGCCTTTTCAGGGCGATTGGTAGTAATATAGAGTCGTCCTAAGAGGCGTTGTGCATAGGTTTCTACCCATTTATCACCACCATCACTAAGCAGTCCTAGAGCAGAAAGGAGACATTCTTCTGCTTTAGTATACTCCCCTTGGAAAAAGCGTAATTCGCCTAGTGTGATCAGAGTAAGACAGGTATCCTCACGGTCGCCTAATTCCCTTGCCAGCTCCAGCGCGCGGCTGAGGCTTTCAGAAGCTTCTTGCCAACGCCCACTAAGAAGTAGATTATTGCCTAAATTATTATAAGCACGGGCCAAACGATTCTTCTGACTGCAAAGGGTAAACTCTTCAATAGCTCGCTTAAAGCATTCTGTAGCCTCATCCCGCTTACCATAATTGACATAGACTGCGCCTAAATTCATATAGATAAGGCCAAGCAAATTACTATCGGTAAGCCCTTCAGCAAACTCCTGGGCTTTCAAATTACTTGCCTTTGCACCTTCAAAATCACCCTCTTCATAACTCACCATACCAAGATTTATATAGACCCAGGCAAGCAACCGTACATCACTGCTAAAACGTAGATTATCAAGCGCTTTAAGAAGATAACCGCGCGCTAGGTTAAACTCATTGATCTCTATATAGACATAGCCCAAGCCATAATGGGCATTACCAATTCCTTCTTGATCATCTAGCTCTATAAAGACTGGGCGGGCTTCATTAAAGCGTGCAATTGCTTTGGCAAAGTTGGCCAATCGACAATAGGCCCACCCTAGTCGTAGTTTCACACGTGCTTGGAATTTAGGTGAAAGCTGAGCGCGCAGCACTGTATCCTCATACATTGCCACCGCTGCCAACATCTCTTCATAATTGCTTAAAGCTTCCAATGCTTCGCTCAGATAACAGCGCACTTGCGCTTCTAGATCCAAGGTCATCTCAGGTCGGCCAAGCAACTGTTGGAAGATCTGTACTGCTTCTAGATTCTCACTACGCCTTAGCGCCGTCTGACCAGCAGCAACTAATTCCGCCACACTCAACGGGCTTTTACCTGTATTGGAGAGTGGATTAAGGAAACTAAGGGCGCTAGGCGGGCGAGGTGGCCGTGCTGGCTCACGTGTTGGTTCACTACGAATCTCCGGCTCAGTCTGAATAGACTCTTTAGCTGGTAGTTCAACCATCTCATTTAATATCTGACGCATTGTCACATGGCTGATATTGGGCACAATTCCACGCTTAACCGCAGCAAGCGCCAGCTTCTGTGGTGTCCAGATCTTGAAAGGTAGCCCTAAATATTCTGGAGGCTGATGATAAAGTTCCAGCAGCGCCGTTATTTGCGAACTGGTAAAACGGCTGCGCGGACCTCGCTTCTGTACCTCTATGCCACTAATACTCTGCTGATTGAACCGCCTTATCCATTTCTTCAAATTATCTGGATGAAAGCCAAGCGCCTGTCCAATCTCAATCGCTGTTCTACCTGCCGCCGATTGTATTATTACCTGTGCACGACGTGCCCGCTCTAGATCACCCGATTGCAACCACTCATTTAGTGTAACCTGCTCTGCTTCTGTTAACTTTCGTACAAAAAGAGGATT
>JBFLVQ010000618.1:0-5768 GCA_040758525.1 Acidobacteriota bacterium | reverse complement strand
CATGTAAGCTACTTGCGCGCCGCGCGAGCCCTCGGTGACCTGCTGGTTGTGGCAATTAATAGCGATGCTTCGGTACGGCGTATTAAAGGTCCTACACGTCCAATCTTGAGCGAGATAGAGCGCGCCGCTGTGCTTGATGCACTGGAGATGATCGACTACATTACAATCTTTGACGAGGAAACTCCACAGCAGTTAATTACCACACTGTTGCCAGATGTATTGGTAAAAGGTGGCGATTGGCCACTGGATCAGATCGTGGGAAGTAGCGAGGTCTCAGCAGCAGGTGGCTGTGTCTATTCACTTCGCTATCTTGATGGTGCTTCCACCACAGATATTATTGCGCGAATACTCGCCCGACACCCTCAATAATCGATCACAAAGTTATGGAGACCAAGACTACCCTAGTTACACCATTACATGATTTCAACCGCACCCCCAACTTTGCGCGCTTATTAACCGACTTGCGCACAGGCCGTGAGGTATTGGTAGCAAGCGGACTGATGGGAGCAGCCAAAGCATTGACATTGGCGGCACTACATAAGGAACTGGAGCGTCCACTGTTGGTAGTAGTGCGTAACAACAGTGAACTGGATACTCTTGAGCGTGATCTAAGATTCTTCTACTCTGTGTTCCATGAAAAGGTCACGCGAGAGACAATTCTTACGCTCCCGGCAGCCGAAAATGACCCTTACCAAGGACTTTCACCTCATGCCGAGATTGAGCAGCGACGCGCTTTTGCACTTGATACGCTAGCTTATGGAGGTGGTGAGCTACTGCTCACTACTGCACGCGCGTTGGTTGAGCGTTGCCCCGCTCCTAAACAGTTCCGTAACTTTAGCGCACAATTGCGTGTTGGTGAAGAATGCCCACTCGATATGCTGGTTGATCTGCTTGTCTCGACTGGTTATCTACGTGAGGAGCCGATCACTGCAGTAGGCACCTTCAGCCTACGAGGTGGTATCCTAGACGTCTTCTCACCTGGACGTGATGAGCCATTGCGTATTGAGTTCTTTGGCGACACAATCGAATCAATTCGTACTTTTGATATTGATACACAGCGTTCTTTGAATCCTATAGAAGCCTGCCGGCTACTGCCTATGCGCACACAAGCAATGAGCAATGATGATTTCCGGCGTTTTGCCCGCGCTGCCCGTGAACAGTGGCGCACGCCACAGTACCAACTAGAGCTCACTCAAAACTTGGCGCTCACGGAAGCAGGCCAATCATTTGAAGGTTGGGAATATCTGCTACCGCTAGTCAGTCCCTTAGAATCCTCTCTATTTGACTACTTACGTAACCCTTTGGTTGTGATCGATGAACCAAGTGAAGTAGAACTAGAGCTAGAGAAACTTTTTGAACGACTACAAGAGCGTTATCACACTGCCGAAGAGGCTGGCAATCTTGCCCTCCCCCCCGATAAGCTCTTTATGACTGTGCAAGGACTGCACACACGACTAGATCATCGTCAACGACTAGAGCTGCGTCTGCTCGGTATAGAAGCAGCTCAGGTTGATACAGAATTTGATACCGATCAGAAGAAGCCCAGAAAACTCTTCCTCTTTCCACCTGAAGCTTGTAAGGGTGAACATCGTCTGCGTGTCCATCATGCACGTCGCTACCATGGAAATATCCCTGATTTAGTACATGATCTTAATGAATGGCGACAGGCAGGCGGACGTAGCTTAATGATAATGCCTAGTCTAGGAGTAGCTGAACGCATTGTAGAGATTTTACGCGACTATTCAGTGCGGGCCGAATTGCGTTCTAAACTATCACAAGCAAATGACGCTGAGGTACGCGATCTACTAATTACGGTAGGCAAACTCTCTGGTGGTTTTGATCTACCCGATGCTAAATTACGTCTACTTGTTGAGGCAGAACTATTCGATGAAGCAGCCGGCCTTACCGATCTACGCACCACACAGACTAAGCGCAAACGTAGTCAGCTCAGTTCATTCCTTTCAGACTTTCGCGACCTTAAGCCAGGCGATTATGTTGTGCATGTCGATCATGGCATAGGCCAGTTTCAGGGTCTGCAACAACTTCCTGTTAGCCCTACAATGAAGCGTGAGTTTATGCTACTAACTTACGCTGATGGGGCAAAACTTTATGTGCCAGTAGAGCGATTAGATCTAGTGCAGAAGTATTCTAGCTCGGAGAGTGGTTCCCATCCTGCACTAGATAAGCTTGGTGGAGTAGGCTGGCAAAAGACCAAGGCACGTGTAAAGAAGGCCATGCGTGATATGGCCGAGGAACTGCTAAAACTCTATGCAGAGCGGAAACTCGTGCGTCGTACTCCCTTCTCAGAAGATACTCCTTGGCAAGAAGAGTTTGAGGATGCTTTTGAATACCAACTTACTACCGATCAAGAGACAGCGATACGAGATATCAAAGCCGATATGCAGAGCGAGACACCTATGGATCGGCTCTTATGTGGAGATGTAGGCTTTGGTAAGACAGAAGTGGCGCTACGCGCTGCCTTCAAGGCGATTGTGGATGGCAAACAGGTGGCTGTGCTTACTCCTACCACAGTACTTGCTTATCAACACTACAAGACTTTCCAACAGCGCTTTGCTTCCTTCCCAGTAACAATCGAACTACTTTCGCGCTTCCGTAATCCTAAGGAGCAGAAAGAGACGGTACAGCGGCTAGAGCTAGGCAAAGTCGATATTGTGGTAGGCACACATAGATTGCTCTCCAAGGATGTACGTTTTAAAGATTTAGGACTGGTAGTTGTAGATGAGGAGCAACGTTTTGGTGTCGCTCACAAAGAGCGATTAAAACAGTTACGACGTCGTGTTGATGTACTTACACTCTCGGCCACTCCTATTCCACGCACACTCAATATGTCATTAGCTGGTTTGCGTGATATGTCGGTAATTGAGACGCCACCCTCAGATCGTCTGGCAGTCCAAACCCATGTCGTGCAATTTAATGAAACTGTTATCAAGAATGCCCTTGAGATGGAGTTACAACGTGGTGGACAGGTCTTCTTTGTACATAATCGTGTCGAGTCGATCTATACGCTAGCAGAATTACTACATCGTATGGTGCCAGATGCTCGTATAGGAGTTGGACATGGCCAACTCAGTGAAACAGAACTAGAACAAGTAATGATGAAGTTTATCCAGCATGAGCTGGATGTTTTAGTAGCAACCACCATTATTGAGAATGGTATAGATATTCCATTAGCTAACACCATTATCATTGATCGTGCACCCCATTATGGATTAGCTCAGCTCTACCAACTACGTGGACGGGTAGGTCGCTCTAATCGTCGCGCCTATGCCTATCTACTGATTCCATCAGAGCAGACACTTACACCCATTGCACGTCGTCGTTTGGCAGCGATTCGTGAATTTTCTGAACTAGGCTCAGGCTTTCGTATTGCCGCCCTCGATTTAGAATTGCGTGGCGCAGGCAATCTATTGGGTGGTGAACAGTCTGGTCATATTGATGCAATCGGGTTTGACCTATATTGTCAGATGCTTGAGCGCACTGTACATGAATTAAGAGGCGAGGAGGTGGATGAAGAGGTTGCCACCAGTATTAATATTGGTGTAGATGTACGTATTCCAGAAGACTATATTGCCGATATGGGACAGCGGCTGCGCACCTATAAGCGTATCTCCTCGGCTGCCAACGAAGCAGAGCTCTCCAGCATCTATGAGGAACTGGAAGATCGCTATGGTCGCCGACCTACACCAGTTGAACGCCTCTTCCAGTATGCGCGTCTACGTGCATTGGCAACCAACTTGGGTGTAATCTCGATTGACCGTGAAGGCGCACAGCTTGCTATTAAATGGAATGAACGGGCACGTATTGACGCCGAGCGTTTGATCAGCTTCGTTTCAGAGAATAAAGATGTGAGTTTCTCGCCAAGCGGTGTATTGCGTGTAAAGATCTCCCCAAATCTGGACGAAGATATTCTCTTTGCAGAAATCGGAAAGCTCTTGCGAAAATTTGCTAAGCAGTCGTAAAATTGACGGTTATGAGTCAATTGCGATACTCGCGGCCTATCAGGACAAGCTATTGGTAGCAACCCACAAACATACTAATAGCCGCCGCGCCAACGGTCTCAGTTTAACTAGGAGTCATTAAATATGAAGTTTAGTCAGCTTTTATTTGCCCTACTCTGCGCTTTTCTGTTTGCCAGCACAGTTCTGGCGCAGGAGCCACAATTAGTTGATGAGACGGTGGCACGTGTTAACACCGATTTGATTACTCGCTCAATGCTACTCAAGGCACAAAAAGATTTTGAAGAAGAGTTAAAGGCAAAATATCCCAATGATCCTGCCAAAGCCAAGGAGGAATTTGACCGGGGTTTTCCGATCATTCTTGATCTGCTTATTGAAGACCGCCTAATTAGTCAACGTGCTGCTGAACTCTCGATTGATGTAGAGGCCGACATCAACCGTACTATCCTCGATTTTGCTAAGCAGAGCGGCATTCCTTCACTACGTGAGTTTGAAGAGACCCTCAAGCGTCAAGGCGTTGATATAGAAGACTACCGGCGCAATATACGCGCCAATTTTCAACGTCGAGCCGTGCTGTTTCGCGATGTAATCAGCCCTATCTATGAGAAGCTGACTGAGCTTGAAAAGCGTCAATGGTATGATAGCAATAAGAAGTTCTTTGCTACCTCTGGTGAGGTTAAGATTAGCGAGATCTTTATTAGCTTAGAAGGGCGCTCGGCGGCTGAAGCTGAGGCACTGGCTAAACAAGCCGTAGCGCAAGCACGTGCCGGCAAATCTTTTACAGAGTTGGTGACAACCTACTCAGATCCCCAACGTCCCTCTGTGCAAAAGGGTGGCGAACTACCAAAATTCAAAGATGATGAGATAATAGACTATCTGCGCAAAGTGGTTGACAACCTAAAAGAGGGCGAGGTATCTGATCCGATTCAAACTGACAAGGGTTTCCAGATTGTACGTCTTGATGAAAGAAAGGCGGCTGGCTTTAGAGATTTTACCGAAGTTGAGATCGAAGTTTCCGAAGCGATTGCCTTTGAGAAGGGTAACACTCAGCTTAAGGATTACTTTAAGAAGCTACGTGACAAGGCTTATATTCGTATTGCTGAGCAGTATAAACCATCTGGAAGTGAGGCGACCACGCCTAATTAAAAGTAAGATGTTGATCCAATGCGAGTGGATCTTTTTTTGAAAGTAAGCCGCTTAGTAGTACGCCGCACAGTAGCAGCAGAAATGTGTCGGGCAGGGGCGGTGCTGGTTAATGGTAGCGCTGCCAAGGCTGGTCGTGAGATCAAGAGTGGCGATACGATCTCGTTACGACGACGTGGCCAGATCTTGCAAGTGCGTGTACTTGATCTACCCAGCGGTAATGTGTCCAAAGGACAAGCGGCTTCACTCTATGAAGTGTTGGGCAGCCAACCATATTGTGAAACCGATGAATTATAGGAAAAGCGATTTGAAAACTCCGCAATTGAATTGCGTAGATGAAAAATCGCAATGGCCGAGAGGCCATAAACAGATTGTGAAATATAGACGAAAGTAGTAATATCGCGCTTGTCCAATACGGATGCGAATCCAACCCCGGTTCAGTGCCAATCAGCCTAACTGGAAACAGGCATCGCGGCTCTTTGAATGTTTGATAAGGGGTTGTGCGAGAAAGGCTCGCACATAAAATCAGACCCGCTAAGTAGGGAAACACTTTCAATTCCTTTCCAGGAACGGCGCTCGGGCTGAGCGTTACTGGATGCTGAGGCGAAGTCGTTGGACTCGCCTGTGAAGCATCAACCTTGGGAATCC
>JBFLVQ010000617.1:0-5769 GCA_040758525.1 Acidobacteriota bacterium | reverse complement strand
TCAGAAGTATTGGCTCAGAATCGATATTAATAGGCCTGTAAACCATCTTAAGGATAGTATATGAAATCCCTAAGAATAACTTCATGTATGGCAAAGAATGTAGACCTAGTCTGTTGGGCAATGGTTGGCTACATAAGAGAACGACTAGGCATTCCCACTCAATTTATTGAGGAGATCCCCTGGCAAGAACGTGAGCAACTATTTGACGCAGGAGAAATAGATCTCTGCTGGATCTGTGGCTTACCTTATGTGTTAAAGGCTGATCAAGCAAACACCAAAATTGAGTTATTGGCGGCGCCAGTAATGTATGGCTCTCGTTATCAGAACCTTCCTATCTACTTTTCCGATGTGGTAGTACATAGTGAGAGCCGCTTCCACTCCTTTGCGGATCTAAAAGCAGCGCGCTGGGCATATAACGAGCCCGGTTCCCATTCTGGTTATGGTCTAGTTCGTTACCACTTGGCTACATTAGGAGAAGACCTAAGTTTCTTCCGTGAAACAGTAGAAAGCGGTGGCCATCAATTCTCGCTACATATGATATTGAATCGGCAAATAGACGCCTCTGCCATTGACAGTACGGTTTTGGAGTTTGAAACTCTACACAATCCTGAGATTGGTGCTAAGTTACGGATAATAGCGACGCTCGGCCCCAGCCCTATCCCACCACTAATCATCTCAAAGAATGTACCGGTACAGTTGCGTGTAGAGTTGCGAGAACTATTGCTGAATATGCACAACGAACCAGCAGGACGCGCGATCCTGGCACAAGGACGGATAGTCAACTTTGTCATGGTTCAAGACCACTGCTACAATGCGATACGTCATATGGCAGCAAAAGCAGGTTTAATTGGCGGCCTAGATCCCTCCACTTATGGGAGACTAGATTTTGAGATCGCATAGTAGCGTGAACAAAGATCAAGAGATGCAAATAGCTAGTTGTGAAACAGTGACCGCTTCGCTATCAGCCAAATATCAGCAGGTGCGGCTTTTCACTGAATATTTATGTCAACCGCTCGCCATTGAAGACTATGTTATCCAATCTATGCCTGATGTAAGTCCAACGAAATGGCATCTTGCACATACAAGTTGGTTTTTTGAAACCTTTCTATTAGCTGCTGCCAATCCTGACTATCAACCTTACAATAAGCATTACAATTATCTATTCAACTCTTATTATGTTGCTGTTGGAGACAGGTACTGCCGGGCACAGCGTGGTCTGCTCTCAAGGCCTACCGTAGCAGAGATCTATGATTACCGTCATTATATTGACGAGCATATTATGGCATTGCTTGCCAAGATCGATACTGGCTATCATAGCGATTTAGCAGCAAGAGTGGAATTAGGTCTGCACCATGAGCAACAACATCAGGAACTACTGCTGACTGATATTAAACATGTCTATTCGCTCAATCCCTTACAGCCTATCTACCAACCACGAGAGCAGCAAAGCAACATATCCTTACCTGCGCTTTCCTGGCAATCATTCTTGGGAGGACTACATTGGATAGGAAATAGTGGTAAAGAGTTTGTATTTGACAATGAATGTCCCCGTCACCGGGTATTTATTGCTCCTTTCCAGCTTGCTACTCGATTGATCACTAATGGCGAGTATCTCAATTTCATTGAAGATGGTGGTTATTGCCGACCTGAGTTATGGCTCTCCGATGGTTGGTATACAGTACAAACACAACAGTGGCAGGCACCGCTCTATTGGCAGAAGATAGATGAGTGTTGGTGGCAGATGACACTTAGCGGGCTGAGCAAGGTCTATGAGGCCGAACCAGTATGTCATGTCAGTTTTTATGAAGCCGATGCTTATGCTCGCTGGGCCGGCGCGAGACTACCTAGTGAAGCAGAATGGGAGGTTGCCACTACTGCGCAATCACAGAAAGGCAATTTTGTTGAAGCAGGTAATTACCATCCAGTGCCACTCACAGATAGCTCCGATACACTAACACAAATGTTCGGTGATGTCTGGGAATGGACACAAAGTCACTACTCGCCCTATCCTGGGTATTACCCTCCGGCTGGCGCATTAGGCGAGTATAATGGTAAGTTTATGTGTAACCAATTTGTGTTGCGTGGTGGATCTTGTGCTACATCCGCCTATCATATTCGACCTACTTATCGTAACTTCTTTCCTGCACAAGCACGTTGGCAATTTACCGGGATCAGACTGGCAAAGGAGACAGTGGTGTGATCTTTCCATTGATGTTAAGTAGATCTGTACAGTTACTAGATTGTCAGCCAGATTTGAGCAGCCTACGCTCTGAAGTATTGGACGGCCTGCGTAGTCCTGTAAAGAGGCTACCCTGTAAACTATTCTATGATGAGAAAGGCTCACGCCTCTTTGAACAGATATGTCAACTACCAGAGTATTATCTGACACGCACAGAAATGGCAATTATACGTGCCCACATAGCAGAGATTGTCTCCTGTATTAAGGATACTAATGTGCTAATTGAATACGGCAGTGGTAGTAGCGAGAAGACACGTATATTGCTTGATCACCTGCCTGCACTAAATGCCTATGTACCAATAGATATATCTAAGGAACAACTGCTACGGTCTGCCCATACATTACTGGCTATCTATCCAAAGTTAGCAGTGTTGCCTGTCTGTGCCGATTATAACCAACCTTTTGCACTCTCCTATTGCGATCGGCCTGATCTGCGTAAAACGATCTTCTTTCCTGGTTCGACGATTGGCAATTTTCATCCTCATGAAGCAACTGATTTCCTTAAGCGTGCTGCACAAGTGTGTGGTATAGGCGGTGGCCTATTAATTGGTGTAGATCTGAAGAAGGATCCCCATACTCTCAACCGTGCTTATAATGATCTTGCTAATGTCACAGCAGCTTTTAATTTGAATCTGTTGACACGGCTTAATCGTGAACTGGGGGCAGATTTCCAACCGGATCAGTTCTGCCATTATGCTTTCTACAATCAATGGACAAGCCGTGTGGAGATGCACTTGATTAGCAAATCTGCTCAGATGGTACAGATCGATGACGAAGCGCTTTCATTAAAGGCCTGGGAAAGTATCTGGACTGAATCTTCCTACAAATATTCTGTTGATGAGTTCGCAGAACTAGCCTGGAAGGCCGGTTTTCGGCTACACCAAGCCTGGACCGATAAAGACCAACTCTTTAGTGTCCAATACCTGATCCACTACTAACAACACTGACCCGTAAATTCCTTGATAATCTTTGTCATTGCCCCCATAGCTGTGTTATTGAAATTTTTACCGATTGACAGACCACGATGGCCAAGTATACTGATAACGACCTTATCTGATCTAACCTGGTCAGACCATCGTTAATCAATAGCACGATTCAGCAACAGGTATTGGAAACTTAATAACTGTGCAGATATGAACGCAAAGACGATCACCATCTCGCTTGCCGGCCGCACAGAGAACTGTGCTACTAAACCGGATCAACTGCAGTGCCGCTATGAAGACTATTTCCTTGCTGTCGATTTGAAAAGCGGTCAACCGCTTGGTGAGCAATATGAAGAGCGTCTGTTATTATCAGATATCTCGGTATTGCTCTCTCTTTCGGAAAGTCGTCTAGGCGTACAGGCAGCCATTAACACACATCAATTACCTAACGATATCCTTACCGAATGGCTAATCAAAGTTGCACGACGGCTACCTCCGCCAGAGCGATTAATTCGTGCCCTGGAAGAAGTGAATTACCGTATCTGGTGTGGTTATGGTGATGATATCGATCTCAATGAACAACTATTGACGGCTTCCTTAGGCGCAATCATTGTAGAAGAGAATATTGCCTATGTCGCACAAGTGGGTGATGTAGGCGCGTTCATTGTGCGCCAGGGTCGTATTCGCCGTCTTCCTAACAATTATCCTGCTGTGCGTATTATTTCCGCTGATGATGAGTTGTCGGAAGAAGATAACCAGGAAGTAGTTATGCCCATCGAACTAGGCGCAGAAAAACTCATCTACACTGGTGTTACTGCTATTGAACTACAGCCCAATGATTGCCTGTTGTTATGTACAGATGAGTTGCTCAATTTCCTTAAACTATCAGATATGTTACAACTGATAGTACGCAATGTCGCGGTCGCGAGTGCCTGCCAACAGATAGTTACGGCAGCCCGCAAACATGGCAGTGAAGGTCAGTTAGGTATTGTGCTTGCGCAATTTAGTGGTGAAGGACTGGTGATACAACCTGGCGCAACAAGATTGACTAACTGTTTTCAGTTCTTCTCACGCACGGAACAGACGAATGTAGAAAAGTCTCCTACTCGACCGCTTACCATGATTTCAACGCAAGAGATGAAAGCCGCATCAAGAGATGATGATGAGAATGAAGAAGAACTCTACCCTAGCACCATTGGAATTGGTGGCGGTGATAAAGATCTAAGTAGCTATGAGTACTGTCAAGAGATACTAAGCGGCTTTACTACCTGCCAGACAAAATTGACAGAAACAGAGACCCATCTACAAACCCAACTCAATGATCTGAAGAAGGCAATCGACTGGTTACAATCTCAAAACGTAATAGATGGCAAACTCTTTGATAGTTTTGTTAAGATTGAATTGGCTATGAAAAAGACTGCCGAAGCCGCTGCCCTGGTCACAGAGGCTCACAAAAATCTGCCATATACAAAAGTAACTAACGAAAAATAGCCCTATAGTTAAATGCTCAACCTACCATTTTGCTATCTAAGCAATTGCCCAAAACTGCGGGAGGATAAGTAAAAACTTCGGGAGAATAGATACAAACTGCGGGAGTGTAACAGTTAACCTTCATATTCCCACTCTCTCTTATACTAAGAAAAATAAGTAAATTGTTTTCGCTCATACCCTAGTATCAATCATTAACACTAATCTATTTTAAGCTACTTTTGAGAAGAGTATTTTATTCACGATCTATAGGTATCACGCGTCTATATTAGCGCTAGAATTAATGACTAGTTTTTTATCGCCGCTATGATAGATAGGGTTAGTATGCTACTCACGATATTACCCATACTAGTAACAGAGATCGCTACTAAGAGTTATAACGCTAATGGAAACACAATCGCATAGTACATTTTCACATCGTTTAGAATATTTGGGAAAAGGATATGCTCTATCCCAGATATTCCCACAACAAACTTTTATGGAAGTACGTAACATCGCCATCGCTATTACTGATGGGCCTAGGCTGCGTCGTTGGGAAGAGGTGGCGGGAGAGATTGCTCTAAGACATGTTATTCCTGGTGAACCCATACAGACTAAATTTATTGCCGGACTAGCGCTCAAGTGGTTAGGGTTACCTCCAACTTATGAGAGCCTACGTGCAGAGCTAGAGAATTTTGAACTAGCAACAGTATTGCTTCTCAATGTCGCTATTGGCACGTTACTAGATAGACCACAAGCAACGGTAACGATAGATGAGCTAATACGCTTAATAGGGTGGAAACCTAGAAGCCGTGTCGAACGTGATAAGATGCGATGTAAGGTATGGCGATGGTTGTTGCTATTCGATTCGATGTTAGTAATGGGGAGGCGCCCTGGACGCTACAAGCATAATGAGAAGGTGATCGATCTAACTTCTGCTGATCCATTAATAACTATTGTAGAAGAATCTTTCACTGAACAACAGACTAAACTTTGTGGCAGTGAGATACCTCAAGCAGTAACCTGGGCAGCAGGACCTTGGCTAGCTCGTTGGCTGGGAGATGAGCGTATACTACAATATTTCGGTAATATTAGTAATATTGCTGGGATTCCTTCAGGAAAACCGAGTGGCGCTTGGGC
>JBFLVQ010000616.1:0-5777 GCA_040758525.1 Acidobacteriota bacterium | reverse complement strand
CTCGTGTTTGCGAATTGTCGGCAGATATTCCCGGCCTACTTTCTCATCGGTCAATTCTGCTGTATAGACCTGTTCGGCAAATGTCGAATACTTAAAACCCCCTTCACCATTGGTGATTATGGCAATATCGGCTTTGCCTTTCATTTCATGCGTAATCTTGTAGATCGTAACAGCAAATGTCGATTCATCATCAGGATGAGCAGTAATAATTAAGACTTTCACCTCGTCGCTAGTTTGCCCATAAGCATTGATGGTCAACCCTGCTAATAGCAATAAGAATGCCAATACTCTCAATATCAGACTTGTTTCTCTTATCAACATATGCGATTCTCCTGCAAAAAAGATCATTAATCGTTGGCGTGATCATTGGCCGCACAATCACCGTACTGGAAAATGTAACTCAGGAAAGATTCATGCGCAAAGTTGTTCACCAAATGCTTGTCAATAAAACTAGCTGGCAGCTCTTTACGTATCTCTTCAAATACGGACAATACTAATACATAAGAATAAGGTCTCGCTTATGAATATAACAACACTATCGCTGACTCATACTGCAGCACAAAGATTAATGCTAGCAGCACAAGGATTGGCACAACGGCCTAAACAGGCAGCCACGAAAGCAGATGTACTGGCAACGATCCGGCGTATGGGAGTACTCCAGATCGATACTATTAATGTTGTTGCACGTAGCCCTTATCTAGTGCTCTGGAGCAGATTAGCTAACTATCAAGCGAGTTGGCTTGATGAACTACTCAGTGAAGGAGCACTGTTTGAGTACTGGTCACATGAAGCCTGTTTTCTCCCTATCGAAGACTATCCACTTTATCGTCATCGTATGATCGATCCTGGTTCCTTAGGTTGGAAATATTCGCATAGTTGGATCACTGAACATCGCACAGAGGTTGAGCGAGTACTGGAACATATACGTGTGAACGGACCAACGCGCTCTGCTGACTTCATACGTAAAGATGGCAAAGGGGGAGGATGGTGGGGCTGGAAGCCAGAAAAACGTGCATTAGAGATGCTCTTTAGCGCTGGTGAATTGATGATCTGTCGCCGCCATAATTTTCAACGTGTTTATGATCTGCGAGAACGTGTCTTGCCATCCTGGCAAGATTCGCAATTACCAGATATTGCTGAGACTCGCCGGACACTAGCACTCAAGGCGGTACGCGCACTCGGTATTACCACAGAAAAATGGTTATCAGACTATTTTCGTACCAAAAAAGAGCCACGTAGTTCATTGCTCTCAACCCTGGCTGAAGAAGGTCTCTTACTACCAGTAAAAGTTGCCGATTGGAATGGTCCCGCCTATATACATCCTGATAATCTTATGCTTGCTAATAAGGCAGCAAACGGCGCCCTAACAGCGGAATTAACAACGTTGCTTTCACCATTTGATCCACTAGTGTGGGACCGAGCTAGAGCTCGAGCAATGTTCAATTTTGATTATACGATCGAATGTTACACACCAGCAGCCAAACGCTGTTATGGTTACTTCACATTGCCAATACTGCATCATGGTCAGTTGATCGGACGCCTTGATCCTAAAGCTCATCGACAGGAAGGATATTTTGAGATTAAAGCAATATACCTAGAGAAAGGCGTGCCTATCAATGATGAGTTGATTGACGATCTTGCCAGTACGTTACAAGAATGCGCGCGCTGGCATAAGACTCCAGAAGTAGTAATAGGACAATCTTCTCCGAAAAAATTGGCAGCTCCATTACGACGTGCTATTAAGCAGAAGTAGATTAATGACAATAACAGATTGGTAATAAGCAGTTATTTATAGATGCAAAATAGCTGCTCATTTAATACACTATTTTCAGTTACCTTTGCGCTCGGTAAGCGACTGCTGAACCTGTAGAAGTATAGGACGATAATCTTTCTGTAGTAATGGATTCTGCTGCAGGGCAAGTTCTAATGAAGCCTGTGCAGCCTGTAATACTTCTTGCTGAGTAGCCGTTTCTTGCACAAGGCGAGACTTGATAAAATTGAGTGTTCCTTGTATTGCAATTATGCGGGCATAGTTTGGATCGATCGAGAGGGCTTGCTTGGTTATGTTCAACCCATCTTCAACCGCTTTTTCTGCAGACTGATGATTTGAGTCCCATTCTGCCTGCCAACGACGCACAGTAGCAAGACTGACCAGACTCTCGATACTCTCAGCATTGATCTGTAGTGACTTCTTGATTAAGCCATCCGCCTTCTCTAAAAAAGGTTTAGTTGGTTGGTTGCGTCGTTTAGCCCAACGTGCGGCAAGAATCTCTGCGTCTCCCAAATGTAGATAACCACTAGCATATTCTGGATCAATCTGTAGAGCTTTTTTCAGCGCCGCACGAGCAGTATTTAATGATTCATTGGGATCCAATCCCAATTCAAGCTCATATTCACCTTTCATTAGATTATCGAAACCTGCATTGAGTAGTGGTATCGCAGCATTAGGATTAATCTCTTGCGCCTGTTGATAACTTTCTAGTGCCTGTGCCAATGTAGGTCTGGGATCCTGTCCATGCGCCCTCTCATATATTGCTCGTGTCCCATAGGCACTACCCAGATTACCATAAGAGTAAGGATTTTTCGGGTTAAGCTGGATTGCTTTTTGGAAACTCTCAATAGCTTGTGCGAGCCAGGGGAGAGGATCGCCACCATGCTCCATTTCATACGAAGCTCTATCCTTATAAGTTAATCCTAGATTGCCGTATGAGGAGCTATGGTTAGGATTGATCTGAATCGACTGCTGATAGAATTTGACTGCCTGATCAAGTGAAGTGCGCGGGTCTATTCCATGACTGGATTGATAACCCGCCTTAAGTACATAAGTAGCGCCTAAGTTTGCTACTGCACTATTAAGATTCGAGTTGAGACTAACAGCGCGCTGTAGATTATCGATCGCTCGCTCTATTGAATCCTTTGCATCCAGCCCTTTCGATTGCTCATATTGTATTTTAGTTATATAGGCATTACCCATACCTACATATGTGTAAGCAAAATTTGGATTGATCTCAATGGCTTTCTTGAGAATCTCTATAGCCTGCTCCAATGAAGGTCTAGGATCTAATCCATGTCCAAATTCATATTCGCTACGACGCCAATAGGAGAGACTAACAGCGCTATAGGCATTTACATCTAGTGAGTTCCAATGGATCGCTTGCTCCGCCATCTCTACTGAACGCTCAAGCAATTGGCGAGGATCTTCACCACGTTGTGCCTGGTTCTCCGCCCAATGGAAATAGGCTTTTGCTTTTTTGAAATAGGCTTCACTACTTTGGGAATTGGCTTGTAAGGCCTTATCACAAATTGCCAGGGCGCGTTCAAAAGCCGGCTTACCATCATTACCACGTGCTATTTCCATCTTCATTACCTGAATCCAACGGGTACCTTCCCCTTCATAGACGGTAGCATCACTTTCACCAATCGCAATAGCCTCTGAATATGCCTTACCAGCCTGCTCATAATCGGCTAGCGCGCCCTCATTATCACCCTTATCCTGTTTCTCAATACCTATAACAAGATGGACATCGCCAGCCAATTTCTTAGCTTCATAAAGCCAGGGTATCTGTTGAAAGGCCTGCTCTGCCTTCTGCAAAGCTTCATCATAACGTTTCTCATAGAATGCAATAAGCCCTTCAATATAAGCAGGCGATTCGACCTGTATTCCTACACTCGACTTTAGATATTCAAGGGCAGGTTTACGATAATTGCTCTCTGCCTCTTTGACTCGCATAGCACGCGCCTCTTTAGAACTACTACGCTGTGCCTCTTCTAATCCTTTCAGATATAGATTGCCCATTACTTGGCCCAATGCATACTTGACCTCGGGAGTACGATAATCTATCTCCCAAGCCTGCATTAGATGATGGTGGGCACGCTCGTATTCATGCAGGGTTAGATAGCCACGTCCAAGCGCATAATTGCCTGGTCCTTTACTGCTCTGCCCCATCAGATTCATACGTGCCTCTATACTCTGCATACGGGTACGAATCACTGCCTTCTCACGCTGTGTGTCATGTAATGGCAATAATGAAGCGACTCGCATTATTGTCTCAATCTCTTTGACACGCTGACCAAACTCTTGACCAAACTGTTGCGCCAGTTGCGCCTGCTCAGCGGCTGTCCATCTTGCCTGTAGCCACATCACCCCTAATACGGTTACGATTGCTAAAGCCACTGCTAGTGTGATTAGTAAGGTACGCTGTTTACGGGCCTTTTTGCTGACTCGGTAAGCCCAAGTGACCGGTCGTGCCTGAACCGGTTCACCATCAAGAAAACGTTGTAAGTCATCTGCTAGTGCCTTAGCTGAGTCATAACGTCTGGCGGGCTCCTTCTCCAAACATTTCAATACAATTGCTTCAAGTTCAATCGGTATTTGAGAATCCAGCTTACGTAAACTGTAAGGTTCGACCTGCATCACCTGCATCAATAGCTCTACAGGCGCGCCACCTTGAAATGGTGGCCGTCCTACTAGCAATCCATAAAGGGTGGCGCCTAGACCATAGACATCCGTACGGCGATCGAGTTGAGACTTTTCTCCAAAGGCTTGTAATGCCTGTTCGGGCGCCATATAAGAAGGCGTACCCATAATCGTTCCTGCTACTGTCATCCCTTCTGCTTCCACTTCCCTTGCCAAGCCAAAATCCATTACATAAGGGCGCCAATTACCACTCTCATCTTTTTGCACCATTATATTAGCTGGCTTAACATCACGATGGATCAGCCCCAAGCGATGCGCAGCTTGTAGAGCTTCGGCAACCTCTTTCATCACCTTCACTTTTTCCGTCAGCGTCAATCTGTTGCGAGCCTGCTCAAGAGATTGACCTTCGATATATTGCATAGCAATATAAGGGCGTGTTTCCACTTCGCCAACTTCATAGACCTTACAGATATGCTCATGATCTATACGCGCTTGTGATTGCGCCTCTTGCATAAAGCGGCGTATCAATTTCGCATCATTACCACGGATAAACTTAAGTGCAACATAGCGCCGCAAACGATGATCACGAGCCTTATAAACTCGGCCCATGCCACCTTCACCAATAAAATCGATAAACTCATAACGGTCCCAATTGGCAACAGGAAAACGATGTGGTGGCGAAATAGATCTGGGCAGAGTCTGCAAAGGACGTGGAGGTGAAGATGTCTCTGGTTGTATTAATGGTAAAGTAGGATTAGCAAAAGTACCTTGATCGCCCAGGCTAAGATTGGTGTCTACCTCAACCGGCTTGGTATCAGGCTCGGTAATAAACGCCTTGGTCCCTTCTTCAACATTTGAGGCAGGTTTTTCTAAGGAAACCTCTTGCCGTTCTGCCGAATCTGCTGCCATCGCTATTACCTCTGCTTACTAATTTTTATCCCTTCTGCGCTTTGGATTGCGCCTCAACCAACAATGGTTGATAAGTGCGTCGTAATAGTGAATTCATTTGTAGTGCTTTAGCAAGTAACTCTTGAGCCTGTTTTAGCGCCTCTCTACGCCGTGCCGGTGAAGAGATAGACTGAGATTGTAAGAGAATTAGTGCCCCCGCTAGCGCCGTTCCTTCGGCGGCTTGATTATTAATTGAGAGTGCCTTTTTCACCATTGCCAAACCTTCGCTAATCTCCTTATCGGCGTTATTGCCCTTCTTGATATACCATTGTGCCTGCCAATAGTATAACTCAGCCCTCACCTGATAGACCTCTGCGTCTTGAGAGTTCAATTGCCCGGCCTGTAGATAGGCGGCGGTGGCCTTGTCAAAAAATGGCGCTGGATTAATATCTTGTTGGATTGCCCAGCGTGC
>JBFLVQ010000615.1:0-5777 GCA_040758525.1 Acidobacteriota bacterium | reverse complement strand
TTTGAAGATTGTGCATTTGTGTCTAGATAGAAAAACTGTAGGAGTCTCCTATGCTACCGCGGCAAATCTGAGCCGCAGGATGGAAAAGATTTTACATCAAACTTGTGATAATCGTACTAAACGGTGGCAACAGGCCTTGGTTGCTGCAACTGCATCGGCTCTGTTATTGCTTTCACTTGGCACAGGTCTATTGAGTTTTAATAATGTTATTGCTCGAACCAATACTCGAACTAATAGTATTAATAACTCGGTCCAGTTCTCTCCAGAAATAGCCGCAGAACTGGAAAGAGAGTTAGCATCAAGACCTGATGATTTAGCCTTACGCACGAGACTGCTTCGTATCTATTTTACCAAACCTGCGTATATGTTACCGGAAGTACGCAAGATCAGGCAGCAGCATATTTTTTGGATAATCAACAATCATCCTAATTCCCCTATAGCTGGTCTTCCTCAAGCCATTATCGATAAGAATCATGAGAAAGAGGCTTATGAACAGGCAAAGATACTATGGCTTAAGCACGTTGAAAATAACAAAGATGACATTGCAATAACTGGGAATGCGGCCAAATTTTTCTTTAAAGATGATCAACTTTTAGCAGCCGACCTTTTAGCCAAAATGGAACAACTCGATCCAAAAAATGTTGAATGGTACAACCTGTTAGGGATTATCTATTTTGGTGGTACAATGGTAGGCCCTCCAGATGCCAGAAAGGAATCAGCTATTAAGGCTGTAAAAGAGTTTGAAAAGGCTTTAAATATTGTTAGTGATGATGAAAGATATACGCTCCTTGGTGATCTGGCAAAAGCCTCATTAGCAGCTGGCCAAGATCAAGAAGCACGCAACTATTCATTAGAACTGTTAGAGAGAGCAAGTAATAATAGGAATAGTGCACTTAAATGGAATTATGGTAACGCTATTCATGATAGCAATACTATTTTGGGTAGATTAGCTCTACGAGCTGGTGATTTAGAGACAGCAAAACAGCACTTAATCAAATCTGGAGCAACACCTGGCTCCCCCCAACTGAATACATTTGGTCCTAATATGATTCTTGCCAAAGAGTTATTAGAAAGAGGGGAGCAGAAAACTACACTTCAGTATCTAGAACTTTGTGCCAACTTCTGGGAGTTAGGCAGCGAAAGGCTGAAAAATTGGCAAGCCATAATTAAAAATGGCAACATTCCAGATTTTGGTATTAATCTATATTTTTAAACATCACCCTCACCAAGTTGGGTAGCTTTTCTCTTTTTTCAGTGGGTTCAATCATACAGGGATTTTCAGTTAATTCTCGCTAATTAATAGATCCTTGCTAGGAGAGATCTATCTGGAGGTAATATGACTAAGGTTTGTGTGCAAAGATTAGCAATAGGGCTCTGTTTATTAGTATTGGTTCTCAATTTCACGCTACCAGCCAAGGGTGGTTTAACGCCGCAGGCTGAGCAGAAAGGCAAGCGCCAGCTAACAAGTGCAGATTGTAATTTCCTTACAGACTCGAATATCCTTGCTAACCCAAGAGAACATATTCGTAATCTATCAGAAGCAACTGAGTTGGCTACCGCCCATATGGATAGCAGATCAGTTTCAGCAGCATCAATACCAAGGCGAAACTATATAGATGAAGAGATATTTGGAAAGATGGCGCGTGATTCCATCAATTCAGCGGTACTGACTTCGGATGAAGAGTTTTTACGTCGAGTTACATTAGACTTAACTGGACGTATCCCTACTCCAGATCAGGTAAGAAAGTTTCTTGCTGACACATCTTCAGACAGACGTGATCGCCTAATAAATTCTCTTATTGGCTCCCAGGAATTTATTGATCGCTGGACAATGTGGATGGGTGACCTACTGAAAAACACTGCTTTCCCTTCTAATGTTTCTCGTGGTCTTGATGGACGTAATACTTTCTATAGAACTATCAGACAGGCGATTGAAGAGAACATGCCTTACAACCAGTTTGTTAGTATGTTATTGACTAGCACTGGCAACAATATAATAAATGGTGCAGCTAATTATATGGTTAGTGCAGTTACCCCAATGGGGCCGCCTCAAGACACTTTTGATACTGCTGTGGTACAGACAGGTACACGTTTTCTTGGTATTAACACTTTTGACTGTCTGCTCTGTCACGATGGTCGTGGTCATACAGTTTATAATCTTTGGGCTACCGAAACTAAACGTTCACAAGCCTGGGAAATGTCAGCCTTCTTTTCACGGGTGGAGATAATTCGCGAACAAGGAATACCAGGAATAATAGTTGAAGAGTCAAAGACACGCGAGTATATGCTAGGTACAAGTTCTGGCAATCGTACTGCGCGAGACCCTGCCGATTATGGTTCTGTTTCTGTAAAGCCACGCTATATCTTTACTGGTGAGACTCCAACCCCTGGGGAATCTTACCGTACTGCACTGGCCCGTTTTCTTACCAGTGATCGTCAGTTTGCCCGTGCTACAGTCAACTTTTTATGGGAAGAGTTCTTTGGTTTAGGAATAGTCTCACCTTCACAGGGATTCGATATGGCCAGACTTGATCCAAAAAATCCACCACCACCACCCTGGACTATTCAGCCTTCTCACCCTGAACTACTTGAGCGATTGACCGATGAGTTCATTGCCAACCAATATGATCTACAACACATAATGAGACTGATCACACAATCAAATGCCTATCAGCTCTCATCTCGCTACTCTGTAGATTGGAAGGAAACTTATACAACCTACTTTGCCCGTAAGCTGGTACGACGGCTTGATGCTGAAGAACTACATGATGCCATTGCTCAGGCTACTGGACAGCTTGGAAACTATAGAGTCAGTGGGTTGCAGAACAACATACGATGGGCAATGCAATTGCCTGATACTGTTGAGCCATTGTCTTACTATCGTCAGCCATTAGATGAGGAATCTCAGATAGCACGCAACTTCCTTAATACTTTCCAGCGTGGCAACCGAGATGAGATTCCTCGTGGTAGTTCACCTTCAATTCAACAGGCATTAACACTAATGAACAATCCCTTTGTAACCTCAAGGGTGCGTTCCAGTGTAATAAATGGAGCATTGGCACGCTTGCTTAATAACATAAGCGACAACAGAGTATTGGTCGAAGAGATATTCCTGATCACTTTGTCACGTAAACCTAGTTCTGATGAGCTTGAGCAAGCCTTGGCTGCACTTAAGAGCGACCGAACAGAAGGTGCAGAAGACCTGATGTGGGCACTCATTAATAAGATAGATTTTCTCTACAACTACTAAAGGGGAAGGAGTAAAGACAATGACAAAAGATTTAATCAAAGCTCAACAAAGTGTATCCCAACACCATAACAGCATAAATGAAGGAGTTGGATTTAGCCGTCGTCAATTCTTTCAGTTGGCGGGACTAGGTCTTACTGGCTTCTTCTTCACTCCAGTGGCTTGTCCACTAGAAGTCTTTGCCCAATCCTCGGCTGAGCTTATTAATACTGCTCGCTACTGTATATTCATTCACCTTGATGGTGCTCCTAGCCATGTTGATACTTTTGATCTTAAGGAAGGCTCCTGGACACCGGGTGATTTTCAGCCTACTACCTTTGGCAGGATTCGCTGGCCCAAAGGATTGTTACCAAGACTGGCTGAGCAGTTGTCAGATATCTCTCTAGTTCGTTCAATGAGTGCCTGGGCATTGGAACATTCATTAGCACAAAGATGGTCTCAGATTGGTCGCAATCCTGCTAATGTTTTTTCTAGTGTTGCTCCTAATATCGGTGCAGTAGTTGCGCTGGAATATGAAAGCCGCAGAACAGAGAGCCAGAAATTACCAAGCTTTATTGCGCTAAACACCAATAATGTTGCTGAACAGGGTTATTTTGCGCCTCGTTTCGCTCCATTTAAGGTAACAACTGCTCCTGAAGGACTGCCAGGTGCAGCTCATCCTGAAGGGGAAGAACGGTTTTTACGTCGTTTCCAACTGCTTAACTCGTTAGATCAGGAGATAAGAACCAATAAAGTGTTAGGAAAAGAGGCTGATGCGATGATAGCTGCCTATCAACAGGCTCGTGGATTGATGTATGAATCTGATATCTTAAAGCTTTTCCAATATGCTGGTAGAGATCTGGTCAATTATGGCAACAATCCTTTTGGTAATGCCTGTTTGGTAGCACGTAATCTTATCAATGCTAACTTAGGCACACACTTTATTCAGATCAATCTGGGTGGGTGGGATAATCATAGCGGTATCTATGGAAGTACAGGTATCTATGAGAGTGCTGGTCTACTTGATACTGGTCTGGGACAGCTAATTACTGATCTTAACGCACTACCCTCAAAGACTGAAAAAGGTAAGACACTACTTGATGAGACATTGATTGTTGCTATGGGTGAATTTGGTCGAACCGTTGGTCAACTTAATAATTTCTCTGGTCGGGATCACTATCTGCAGATGGCAGCACTGCTTGTCGGTGGAGGTGTACGTGGTGGGCGTGTAATAGGAGCGACTGATTCACTTGGCGCTAGAACAGTTGATCCAGGCTGGTCACGTGGAGTTGATATACGTCCAGAAGATATCTTCAGTACTATCTATTCGGCTATGGGGATTGATCCAAACACAATTCGAACTGATGATCCACTTAGACAACGTTTTGAATACGTCCCATTTGCTAGAGATGGGATCTATGCCCCAATTACAGAACTCTTCTCCTAAGTCTCTCGTTGGGGTTGCTCTCAATACACTATCGACACGCTTGAAAGCGCTGGAAACACATATGGTCTGATCGCGCATAAGCTTTACAATGAACATCCGCCTAGACTTGAATATTATTTGACAGAGAAGGGAAAGAGTTTGGGCGCGGTGCTGAAAGCGCTACGTGAATGGGAACAACGTTATAGTTGATGCAACTTATATCGCTAGAATTGGCCTAATTACCAAGCTGATAAAACCTCTTAGTCAGTTTCAATAAATCTCTTCTTTCACCAGATAGTAAAAAAAATATTGCTCTGTCAGAATACAAAATCCTCAAAAATCCGTTATTAGAAATATAAGGAGCAAATGTTTTAATAAGAACAATGCGGAAGTTAGTAAGACTACGATAAAGTAGTAATATCCGCCTAACCAGCAATATTAAGGAGGTTAAAGCAATGCTATTAGGTTTACGTAAGAGTGCTTTAGTGAGTAATCTAACAGAGCGTGAGAAACAGGTGTTGAAGTTACTAGCAGATGGTTATAGCAATGAAGAAGCAGGAAATATTCTCTTAGTATCAAGGCGTACAGTGGAAGCGCATCGAGCGCGCATTATGATGAAATTGCATCTCTATGATTTGGCGGGCTTGGTTAAATATGCTATTTGCAGCGGCCTTACCAATATTCAGCAACATCGTAGTTATTAGATAAGGAAAGTACCAGACGGATAGAATTGATATAGGGATAAAATTATTCGGTCTGGGGTCAAGCAATGATTCAGGTAAAATTAAAGAATACTGCGGGAATAATAGCCGAGATGGTTAGATTCAGTCGTAGATTCTTAGACCCTTGGAGTTTGCAAATTATCAGCTATCAAGAAAATAGGGAGACTACCACAATCTCCAGAGATAACACGCTTCTTTTCCGTAGTGACAAGCTCGATCTGGTAGATCGGTTCAAGGTTTCGATATTTTCCTAGTCGGTTGGCTGCGGTAAATACCTCTATAGGACCAACAATATCGAGTTCTTCAATTGGTGTTGAGGCTAATACAGTTACCTGTAGAACCTATCTATCAGCACGATTTTTTAAGACTGACAGCGATTCTTTCTTCACCAATGCTTGCCTCT
>JBFLVQ010000614.1:0-5799 GCA_040758525.1 Acidobacteriota bacterium | reverse complement strand
AATGTTATTGCTGGGTCCATCTGGTTCTCCTCCTGGATTCACTTTCTCGGTGTATTCAGAAAGTTTACCAGCGAACCCTACCATTTTCTTTTTATTTTGCTCGGCCCCGATTTAATGGGCAGCTACCAGTCTATTTACATCTGAACAAATATCAAAAGACTATGAATTAGCACATCTTGATCTAGGTGATTATGTAGATGTCATAAGATCAGATGTTAATAATCTAAAATCCATCTTTGAAAAATTACATCTATACCAGGAGCAATTACCAGCGCCAGCAAAAGTAGATCCCTCTCAGGTTGACAAAACGGTTATAGCTTCGCGCCAGATCGAGCGTATTTGTAACCGTTTCCAAATCGTTGCCCGTCAATTGCAGCACCGGCACGAAGACCGACCAACTATTGATATAACGGATGAATATGATGTTCAGGATTTATTCCATAGTTTACTGCGGCTATATTTTGACGATATACGCGATGAAGAATGGTCACCCAGCTACGCAGCAGGAGCGTCGCGCGTGGATTTTCTACTCAAACAGGAACAGATCGTCATTGAAATAAAGAAAACCCGGACAAGCTTAAAAGCCAGGCAACTCGGAGAGCAACTCATCATCGACATAGCGCGGTATCAATCACACCCTGACTGTAAGCTGCTTTACTGTTTTGTTTATGATCCCGATCATTTTATTGCTAACCCGCAAGGCATTGAGAACGATTTAAGCAGATCCCAAAACGGATTGAACGTCAGAGTCTTAATTGTGCCTAAAGCCTAATTATAAACGCTGCTTGTGATTAGTAAGAAAGTTAACTTTATTAAATAGATCACTTGCAATGTGTGTACATTTGGAGTACGTTAGTTAGAGAGGATTTTTAAGGAAGGGATAGTATGTCTCAATCTGATAGCTCGAAAAACGATCGGATGCAGATTCGCATCGATGCTTACTCTAAAAGCAAAATAGAGAAGGCCGCTAGTTATTGCCATCAAACGGTCAGCGAATTTGTCACAGCGAACGCCCTCGCGGCGGCAGATAGAGTGTTGGAAGAGCAAGAAAAGATCACTCTCTCAGATGAAGATTGGGATCTGTTTTATGATGCCTTGGTCAACCCGCCACAGCCCAACGACACCTTAAGGGCAGCTTTTAAGCGATACACGGAGCGCCAGGTCCGCCGATGATCGACGAGATAAGATGGACGATCGAACCGTTTAACAGCGCCATGCATAAACGAGATGATTTCGCTTGTGGCTATGCTGAGCTTGACACTTACATCCGCCAATATGCCAGCCAGGATGCTAAAAAGAGAATAGCTCAAATATTTGTTGCACTGTTTGATGATGACTTGACGATCAAGGGCTATTACACCGTCAGTGCCGCCAGTTTCAGAAAAGAGGACTTGCCCACCGAACTGGCCAAACGGTTGCCGCATTATCCTGTCCCCGCTGCGATCCTTGGCAGATTGGCCGTTGATCAGACTGCACAAGGCCAGCGATTGGGAGAATATCTTTTAATGAATGCGTTTGACCGCATTATTCAGGCAAGCCGTAGTATTGCCATCCATGCCATTATTGCCGACGCCAAAGACGAGCGCGTCAAAGCCTTTTATGAGCGATATGGTTTTCGGGCTTTTAAGGCACAGCCATTGAGAATGTTTATTTCTATGGCGACCGTTGAGCAACTCCGCAGCCATTAAATCAGTTCATCAAACGGTCATTGGCTACACTCCGATTTTAACCTTCATCTCGTCGCACAACCTAAATATGATGTATGACCAGTTCGCGTATGGTACTACAAGTTTCTGCGATTGCTATCAACTCTGCCACGGTTATAGTTACGCTGACGTTGCATAGCCTGACTCACATTAATGGAGCGACCATGCAGCAAGGTGCCATTAAGCTGACTGATAATGGTATCAAGATCTGCATCAATATCAACAAAGGCGAATCCTTTTGGTAGTCCAGTCTCCTCGTCTGTAACTATATTGACAGATGATACCGTGCCAAAAGGAGCAAAGAGTTTTTGTAGTTCATCGGTAGTGACTCTGTAAGGGATATTGCCAACATAGAATCGCATAGGCTTTTATTCTCCAAACTGACAATGATGATGGAGTTGCTCCGTTTCAGAAATTAAAGTATTTATCAATTTTAGGCATACTCATACTCCATATTTTTATCTGTATTAATTACTAGATTAAAGCTCTCAGTTTTTCCGCTTGAATCAGCAAATTGCTCAACAAGTGGCTCACGGATAAACTTGCCTTCTTTCTCCTCAAGAAGCCTGAAGAATAATAATCGAATTAGTAAATCTGATTGAGGCCCGATCTGTTGCTCGCCATTTTCCCATCGCGAAAATGTGGAAATATCAACTCTTAGATGTGCGGCAAAATCTTTGGCTTTAATACCTAGGTATTTATGAAGGAATTTGATTTCATTACCTACAAGTGCTCCAGGCTTTAGAGCAATGGCTACTCCTATAGTGCGGTGCAACTGGTTAAGTCGTGGGATTGCAGCAGTCTCAGCCGCACACTTCTTGCACTTGTAGATCGTGACATTATCCAGATACAAGTTATCCAATCCAGATTCGGTATAATGATACCTGCCTACTCGCGTAGAAGTAGTGCCATTGCAGATGTCACATTTAAGCTGAACCATAAAGCCCCCAAGTCTAAAAAACTGTTACGATCAACGCAGTCAGTTCGGCATCAATAATAACAGTGATACAAGTCAATTCATCTCCTAATATATCGAAGCCTTCCACACGATACTTCCAGTTCTGATATTCATCCGACCATTCTGGAGTACGTCGGATCTCGCCATTCAATAGAGCTAAGCGCACATCATTCATATCAACATCACGCTTACGCATCGATTCACTTCTGCAATGATGTGTCAAAATAACAATACCTTCATCTAAAATGACCAGTATTTTCGCCTTCGCTTCGAGCGATGTTAAGAGCCCAGGTCTGGTCATCAGCATCTCCTCTGATTTCGCTAATTTAATTATAGATAAAAATTGATAAATTATCAACTTTGATAGATGAGTGGTAAGGAAGTTTGGTTGATAGTCTATTTCATTTTAGCTTTGTTATTCTTCCTTTTAGTAGTAATATTAGCAATCTTATTATTAAGCTTCTTCAGCGTAGTCAGTATCTGGTTATTCAATTGATTAGTTTGAGCAAACTGCGAGATCACTTCGAGAGCTTTCGCGAAAGAATCAGCTTGAGCAGCAATAGCAGGGAATTGAGTAAAGAAAGAATCAGCTCTCACAATGAAAGCGTTCATTGCTCTATCCATTGCATCTTGCTGACGAGACACCTTCAACAAACTATCTTGCAACAAGGCGATCTGGTTAGTGAGGGCCTGCATACTGGCATTTAGCGATCTATCCAGCTTATCGATTGACATCGCCAAAACATCCACTTGTTTGGTCGAAGATCTACCCAACCTCTCAGCTAACAGAGACGAACTGCTAGCTTGCAATGGAGGTCTCTATACCAATCCATCGATAATAGAAATATTCACCAACATCAAATAATCGTTAAGTACGATCATTGTGCAAAGGACAGGAAAAATATCGCTCGAAGCCCACATATAATTAGCAAAACACTACTGAGGTATTGTTACTGAATTTAGATCAAATCAATTAAACAACGACTTATTGCAACATAGTATTTTCTATCGTTATGGGTAAACTTTGAATCGGTTGTTTTGAGTACTCATTTATAACTGATGTTAGTTTGCCACCAAAATCGATATGGAATGTAGTTTGCTAAAGCTTGTTTTATATACCAACAGTTTCAGTTTAACAAAAGTGATTTAAAGTAAAAGGCCTGATATTTATTGAAAGTAGATGGTTTGAACTTGGAGAGAGAGCAAAGGCACGATGTGAAAATCTCCATTAACAGTAGAGTTACTACATGGAAAAATCCACAGTTTATAGGAGGTTACTTCAATGTCACAAGTAAAACCGCAAATCTTAGTCTTTTCCGATACACATCTGGGAGAAGAGACATCGCTACTGGCTTTTCCACATGGCTGTCAACATTTATGGAAAGTGCTACGCGAAAAATTTGGAGAAAAAGCCTCTATTGAAGAGGTTGTTTTAGTGGGTGATATTCCAGATCGATGCCTCTCTTCTACATCTCAAATAATATCCAATACAAACTACTTCATGAACATGCTGAACAGTGCCCTAAAAATGAAAAGGGTAGTTTATGTGCCGGGTAATCATGATCACACTATTTGGACTGATTACCGCCGTCGCCGCTATGGTGAAGCAAATAAGTATGGTATCAGTGCGCCGAGCGGCGATCTAATAATTAGCAAGGGTAAGCGTTCTCATGAAGGTAGTGATGAAGAATTGCTCTCAATCTTTTTTGGCTATCCAGGAGGGGAGTACTGGCGGCAAATCGAGGGTAACGGAGATTTCGACTTTGTTTTCACCAATCCCATCTACGTCAAACAGATCAATAATCGTATTTTTGTCTTCACACATGGCACGCATTTCAGGCCCGATGTTACTTTGCCAAGAAGAGTAAAGTGGTTCTGTGACAAAATTGGTGTCGATTGGTTGGCAGGACTTGATATCGAGCCAGGTGGAAGTATTAAGGATGTGAGGAATTTGGAGGAACTGGAAAAGGCTGTATCACCTTTTGTTGATTCGTTATGGGCTAGCTCAAAAAACGATCCTAAAACACGATCAGATCAGATATGGTATTTGCTTAGCTGGTTAAGTGACCAGTTTAATAGGAAGAAACGGCCTAGTCCAAAACATAGTGAGATCTTCACTAGATCAGAGTTGCAAAAGCTCCCAAGTGAAAGGTTTCATACGCTCACTGGCAGTAATACAGATAATTCTCTTGAGCGTTGGCAGGAATACTTTCACAAACATATGATGAGATCCATCAAAGATAATGGTTTCGAGGGTAAGGAAGTGGTTTTCATCTATGGTGATACTCATATGGGTGGCTGGGGGGATTTGCATGGTATACGAATCTACAATACCGGAAGTTGGGTTGTCCATAATGCTGAGGATCATCCAGCTTGTCATATCTTTGTTATTGATGAACAGGGCGATGAGTATCTGCTGGATGTTTCCTTTAAGGATGTGTGTGTGGCTGGCGATTCCATCCTTAAATTAGCAGCAGAAGATGCTGAGCATAGGAAGAGTGCTGTTGATAAAGTATTAAAGACTGTGACCGATGTTGTTACTTCTATATCAGCGCACTAAATGCATGGGTAGATGAGCAGATGAAGAATAATAATAGCAACAAAGGTACAGGTGGAAAAGTAATTAACCCACTTCTGTCATTTTGAGAAGAAGCTACAAGATATTGGTATTATTCCCTTGAAATTTACCTATAATTAGGCCTTTTTCCTATAGTGACAGAAGAGGGTTATTCACTAGCCGCGCAGGAAAAGATGAAATTAAAAGATTAGTATGAAGTAGCAGAGTTTGATGACGAATTCAAAATTCAAACTAGCAGTGCAGAGTATAAACTATCCAACTAATTGTTCACTAGCTATGGATGAAAATGAGAGAGGTAAAGGTTGTTTTGTTATGTCAAAATTAAACTTTGAACGTCAAGCAGTAAAGATAGTTACTATAATCGTTACTGCAGTTGCCACAGGGATAATCCTTTTCTTTTGTGAATCATCTTCAGATGTTGGTAGTGTATCGACAATGAAAGCCATGAAAGCCATTGATCAGTTGAAGGAACTATGTACATGGCTTGTTAGTATTCAAACAGCAGCTATTGGTGGAATGGGATTTCTTTTTAAAGAACAAAAAGAAAAGAATCTTGG
>JBFLVQ010000613.1:0-5805 GCA_040758525.1 Acidobacteriota bacterium | reverse complement strand
GCTCTTTACCTGCTCCAGGCTTCCCTTAAACTTGCTAATTAGTTTTTAGAACAGGTTACGCGATTGAGCCTAGTATAAATTTTGAGCATATCATTGTCAAGTTTTTTACAGAGGGAATCCTCAAATAATTTCCTAAAGGCTCAGTTAATCGACTAGCGAGGGTGTATTAGTAGCTGGAGCATCGATCATTTGTTGAGTCTGTTCAGGCGCTGGCTCAGCAATAGACAACAAGTTTGATTGGCTAGTTGGGCGTAGATAGAAATTGGATGTTAAGTAGCGCTTATAAAGAAAGATGAGTAATACCTTTGTACAAGCCATTACCGGAGCAGCAAGCATAATACCAAGAATACCAAAGAGATGATGCCCAACAATGATGCCAACCAATATAACGAAAGGATGCAGTTCCAACTTATCGCCCAGGATACGTGGAGTAAGTAGAAAACCTTCTGTGGTCTGGACAAGTGGATACATCACAATGACAGCAAGCAGACGCCACCACTCAGGACTATCAAGGGCAGTAAAAGCAATAACCAAAATTGCTGCTGAGGCAGTGCCAAAATAGGGGATCAGATGTCCAAAGCCAGATAGAACACCTAGGGTAAAGCCCATAGGAACACCAAGAATTAGGAAACCTATAACATAGAGCAATGACATAGCACTGCAAACTAGCAGTTGACCACGTACAAAGCTACGTAACACACTATCGATCTGCCGGAACAGATCTGTAACCGTGGTACGATGGCGGGGTGGCACAATCTGATATAGGGCATTACCCAGCCGCCGAAAGTCCACTAGTATGTAATAAACAAATAGTGGAATAAGGATTAGATTAAGTACACTGGCGGTAATGGTGCCAAGTTGGCCTAAGGTTCGCTTGATAAAATTGACGATCGGCTCGGTCAATTCGGTAGGATTATTGAGGTATTCATTGATTCCTTTTGATATACGCTCATATAGAGCAGGATTGCGCTCCTGTAGATAGGCAAGCTTAACCTGTATCCAATCCGCCGCTGAACGTGTTGTAGTTGGTAGTTTGGCAATCATATCGGAAAGCTGTGACCAGAAGCTTGGTACTAAAAAGATCAACATCAGTACCAGTAGTAACCCAGCCACTAACAGTGTTAGCAAGGTTGCGCTATTACGTGAGAACTTCTTGGCTACAAACCAGTCCACCAATGGCTCAAGCAGATAAGCCAGCGCCAATGAGATTAATAATGGAATAAAGACAGGCTGGACAACATCGGCAATACGATGGAAAGTCTCGATTAAAAAATAACCGAGCAGTAGTATCACTATTGTAGTAACTATATATGGCAACAACTTAGGCCAATGGACACGATTCTGCCTCTCAACCTCTTTCATAAATATCCCCACCTCATCGCGTTGTACCACGATATTCAGCCAATGCCCGATTAATAAAGTAAATATAGTGCAGTCCAGAAAAGACTGTCATCATTAGTGAAAGACCATAGAAAACCCCTAGATACTCAGTATAACGGCCCAAGCTATGAGTAGCAAGAAAAGCCAAAGCAGTAATAAGTAGCACGGTGGTATGCCACTTTCCTGGTTGTGAAGGCTTGAAGTCGCGAAATCCTGTGCGACGTTCTATCACTACTGCAGCAATCAGAATAGCTAGATCTCGCACTAACATGGGGATAGTTAACCAGAGCGGCACAGGTTGATAACCATAGCCTGGCAGCGTTAACACAATATAAGTCGAGCTGAGTAGCAATTTGTCTGCAATAGGATCAAGGCGTTGCCCTAGTTCGCTATGCTGATTTAACCGGCGTGCTAACTGACCATCTAGGCAATCGGTTATTCCAGCAATAAAAAAGATTAATAGCGACTGTAAGAAGTTGGCCTGTAGAATAGACCAAAGAAAGAAGGGGATCAGCAATATACGCAGTAGCGTAAGCAGATTTGGCAGAGTGATGGTACGGTCTTTCACAATTTTATAACATCGGTAGTTTGACCCCTTTTTCCTTCGCTACTGCGACCGCCTCATCGTAACCAGCATCGACATGACGGGCAATCCCTATACCTGGGTCATTGGTAAGTACACGATTAAGCCGTTTGGCACCTTCATCCGTGCCGTCTGCAACACTAACCTGGCCAGCATGTAAACTATAACCGATCCCTACACCACCACCATGATGAAACGAGACCCAACTAGCCCCTGAAGCAGTATTGAGCAAGGCATTAAGAATAGGCCAGTCAGCAATGGCATCCGAGCCATCCTGCATTCCTTCTGTCTCTCTATAGGGTGAAGCAACCGAACCACAATCTAAATGATCCCGACCTATTACGATTGGTGCACTGATCTCACCACGCTTCACTAGTTCGTTTATCGCTTCACCAAAAAGCGCACGTTCACCATAACCTAACCAGCAGATACGCGCTGGCAACCCTTGGAAAGCAACTCGATCTCGCGCCAGCCTAAGCCAGCGTGCCAATGTATGATTGTCAGGAAATAGTTCCATTGCCAAATCATCGGTACGGCGTATCTCCTCAGCCTTACCAGATAGCGCTACCCAACGAAATGGACCGCGCCCCTGACAAAAGAGTGGTCGTATATATTCCGGTACAAAACCTGGTATCTGAAAAGCCTCGCTAACACCCTGCTGATATGCCTGTGCACGTATATTATTGCCATAGTCAAAAGTGATCGCACCCATACGTTGTAATGCCAGCATTGCTTGTACTTGCTCGGCCATACTAACAAATGCGCGTTTAATATACTCATCCGGCTTCTCTGCCCTTAGCGCTAGCGCTTCATCAAACATCAAGCCATTTGGTATATAACCGTTTAACGCATCATGTGCACTCGTCTGATCAGTGAGCACATCCGGCACAATGCCACGCCGCACCAACTCCGGTAATACATCTGCACAGTTGCCTACTAGCCCTACAGAGAGCGCACGGCCAGTGGCTTTCGCCTCTAGCACCAACCTGAGCGCTTCATCTAATGAATAGCTGATCTGATCACAATAATGTGTCTGTATGCGCTTCTCTATACGCCTAGGATCTACATCTATACCTAAAAAGACGCCACCATTCATTACCGCAGCCAGTGGCTGAGCGCCACCCATTCCACCCATCCCCCCAGATACTACTAGCTTACCCTGTAAGCTGCCACCAAAATGCTTATCTGCTAAGGCGGCAAAAGTCTCAAAAGTCCCTTGTACAATTCCCTGTGTGCCAATATAGATCCAGCTTCCTGCTGTCATTTGGCCGTACATTATCAGACCCATCTTTTCTAAACGATGAAACTCATTCCAATTAGCCCAGTTACCGACCAGATTGGCGTTAGCAATAAGTACTCTAGGAGCATATTCATGTGTGCGGAAGATACCCACTGGTTTACCTGATTGCACAAGTAATGTCTCATCATTCTCAAGCTGCTGTAAGGAGCGTATGATTGCCTGGTAGCATTGCCAGTTACGTGCGGCTTTGCCGGCGCCACCATAGACGATCAACTCCTCAGGCCGCTCACCAACATCTGGATCCAGATTGTTCATTAGCATACGTAAGGCTGCCTCTTGATGCCAACCCTTACATTGACGTTCACTTCCACGCGGCGCGCGGATCTCTTGTTTATGTTGCATAAGAGCACCTCAAAGTTAACGCTCCTTTATTAATCAGTTGTGAGTAGCCCAATATCAAGCAAGTTAATAATACTTTGTAGAACCTCAAAATCTGTATAGGTAACGGCATCCAAGACATCTTTTACACATGCTTCTCGCCCCACAGCAAAAAGCGCCAGCGCATCAACAGTAGAGAGTCCTGTCTGCACTGCTTTCTCTGTACCAGGCCGTAGTAATGCCCCCAATCCATTAGGAAAGCGTAGACGCAACATCTCAAACTCATCAAATTGGCGATAGCCTTCTAACATTAAATTTTCCAGCTTATCATTGATAACACGCTTGACCTGACAGGATTTAGTTTCAAAAGTAAAACTGCCTTCATCAAGCGCAAGAATACGAAAAAAGGCCTTCAACCCTGAAGTATGGGCAAAGCTGGCATTCACCACTTGACCCTCTTCAAAGTAGACTCTGGCAGGTTCCCGCAAGGCCGCCACATTTATAATTAGCTCGCCGGTCTTACGATTATTACCCATAATCTGTAGCACATCGGGAAGAGCGACTTCAGATAGTTGCCCATTCAAAGCGCCAGTGGCGCCCCGCCTATTACGGCCAACTTCAATCAGTTTGCTAACCCGCAATTGTAGTTCGCGTACTGAGAAGGGTTTGCTGAGATACTCATCAGCGCCGTGCTCTAGCCCTTCAATCTTATCCTCGACCTGGCTTTTCGCAGTAAGGAAAAGGAATGGTGTACGCGCCACATCGGCGGCTGAGCGCATTCTATCAAGCATCTCCAGGCCATCCATTATTGGCATCATAAAGTCTGAGATAATTAGATCAGGCCGCTGACTGATAATCATATCGAGCCCTTCCTGACCATTAGCGGCAAAGATCATATCATAATTGGATTCTAGCGCTGATTGCAGCACCAAACGGGTGGCAGGTTCATCTTCTACTACTAAGATCTTGTTGCGTGGTACGCTAATTTGAAGTGGAGCAAAGGTACCGCTATTGGTATCAATCTGTCCTTCTGCTTTGCGTTTCTTCAGGATGGCTTGCATCAGTTGCTGTATATCCTTGACTCTGCCGCTGACATTCTCAACTGGACGAGATTTCTTGAGAATTGCCTGAACACGCAATTGCATACCCAACTTAGGATGTTCTTTTGACACCTTAGTATCAAAGCCTAGACGGAACTCACCGATCTCATTCCACTTGCTAGACTCTGGTACGATAAACATAAAAGGGATTTCACTGGTAGGCTCATTATGAATAGTAGATTTGAAGAGGCTTTCAGCCCAAAGCTCATCTTCAGAATGGTCAACAATGATAAGTGAGGGCATCAATTGCGCGACCCCTTGGGTAGTAGGAGCAGGCACAATCACGATCTCGATATCCAGTTTGCTCAAGACCTCATTAATGACTGCCAGCAATATTTCATCCTGTACCGCAACCAGGATCTTTTTCTTCATACACCCTCAAAGTTGTCTCTATTGAATCCCACATTTTATGCTAAGCCTCTGTTGGCAAACAATGCAATTAAGCATTATCTAGCCTAGTGCTTTGCATCTATGCAAAATAGGGACATTTCTAATTTTGCTGGTGATTAATCTATGAATGAACCAGAAGTCTCTACGCATCTAGCGCTAGGGCGAGAGGGTGAGCAATTGGCCCGCCGCTATCTGCGCCAGCAAGGCTACCAGATTGTGTTGATGAATTTCACTGCGCGACTTGGGCGTAGCTTCTCTGGACGCCCATTGACAGGTGAGATCGACATTGTTGCTTATGAGGGTACACAACTCTGTTTCATAGAGGTGAAGACACGTCGTGATGACCAGTACTGGCTTCCTGAAGAAGCCGTCAATCGTACTAAGCAACGCCAGATTGCTCGTGTTGCGCGTCGCTACCGTCAACTCTTTGGCTTGCTTACTGAGCCGTATCGCTTCGATGTTGTGGCAATTGTCTGGCCACATCAAGCAGTACCTCAGATACGTCTACAAAGAGACTATTTCTGTGAACCAGGGAAAAATAAAAGGGCTTTTTCTTGGCAGCGCTTGGAATCTTAAAGTGACATAGCGAAAGCTTATAAGTGGCAACGACAGTCTGTAGAGACTCATCAAGTTATTAGCATATCTTGATGGCTGGCTAGGTAGTAGGAGAGTTCAATCTAGTAGGGTTGCTCTGTCCGCATACCTTATGCCATGTCATATAGCGGTATGGTTGT
>JBFLVQ010000612.1:0-5808 GCA_040758525.1 Acidobacteriota bacterium | reverse complement strand
GAAAATTACTTAACCAGTAATTTTCTCACCACCTCTCGACAAAATTCTTTCTATTTGCAGTCATTGAAACAGCAACGGCCGGTACGGCACTCTTCTGGACAGACATAGCTGCCATCTGGTCCAAATGGTTGCATTGTATGTAGACACCAGTACTGTGCAGTAGGACTAGACTCTCCTATATCATTATGAAAGCGGCCTAATACATAATACATCTTGGTGCGTAGACTGCGACATACTTCGACGGTCTGTTGTGGCCTATCTTCGATCATAATTCTTACCTCCTGTTGCCTTACGCCTGTTGTACTGCGCCCAATATTGTACGCGCAACCAGCGTTTCAAATAGTGGCAGCTTGTAAGCGTTGTGTTGAAGTGGACGTGCTCCTTCTAGGGCAAGACGCGCAGCCTGCTTTGCTAGATCCGCATCAACCCGCTTGCCTATAAGCGCACGCTCAACTGCCGACACTCGCCAAGGTACAGGCGCTGCAGCACCCAAGACTACTCGTGCCTGCTTGCAAGTACTACCAGCCATCTGCAGTACTACAGCAACATCTGCCAGTGGCCAATCGAAGCTCTGTTTCTCTTTCTGTTTAAGGTAGAAACTACGTGTACCGGCTGGCAGTGCAGGTACGATAATCTCAGTGATGATCTCATTTGGTTTGAGCACGTTTTCACGTGTCACATTCTCTTCTGGTGTGATAAAGAATTTTTCGATATCCAGGGTACGCTCACTACGTCCATCAAAGATCTTCAATTGCGCTCCCAGTGCAACTAGCGCAACAGCAGTTGCAGATGGATGTACAATTGCACATTTGTTGTTGCCGAAAATAGCATGGAAGCGATTCTCGCCATTCTGGGCATAGCAGAGTTCCCCACCCTTCTTTAAGCAGCCAAACTCCTCGTTACGATAGTACCAACAACGTGGTCGCTGACAGAGGTTGCCGCCTACAGTAGCAACATTACGAATCTGTGGTGTAGCCGCACCACCGGCTGCTTCTGCAAGGGCAAGAAAGCGTTTGCGGATATCTTGATTTGCCGCCACCTTTGCCAAAGTTACTAGCGCGCCAATATGCAAGCTGCCCTTAGACTCGATCTTAATATAGTCTAAGTTAGGAATCGATCTGATATTGACCAATTGGTTGGGCGCAATAATATGCTCCTTTAATTCATCAAGTAGATCGATGCCACCTGCCTTGACACGTACCGACCAGTCTGCACCAAGTTGCGCAGCCGCAGTTTTTACCGAGGACGCATTTACATACTCAAATTTGTTCATCTTTTGGCCTCCTTATTCCGTCCCAGCGCCGCCAGCACACGCGCAGGCGTAATGGGTAGCTCAAAGATTCTTACACCAATCGCATTGTAAACTGCATTGGCAATTGCAGCCGCAGTGGGTACTACTGTGGGCTCGCCAATGCCGACTGCGCCAGTATTATTAGAGCCATTGTAGACGTCAAAGAGGATTGGCTCGATCAAGGGCATATCAAGCGCCCCAGCAATCTTATACTGCTCAAGATTAGCATTGACCATACGCCCCGTCTGAGGGTCTAGGATACGATCCTCATAGAGCGCATAGCTGAGGCCCTGTATCACACCACCATTAATCTGGCTACGCGAGGTTAAGCGATTAAGTGGGCGGCCACAGTCATGTATCGCAACAACCTTGAGCACTCGTACTTGACCTGTCTCAGTATCAACCTCAACTTCAGCAAACTGTACTCCTGCAACTGTGTCGCGATAAGACTTATAATTTTGTACACGATCGCCCTGCACCGTGAGAGTGTCACCAGTAATATGGGAGGCAACCCGCTTGAAGTCGATAGCACGTGTTGGCTCGGCCTTCACAAAAATCTTGCCGCCACGTGCATCGAGTGCTGTTTCTGGGCTAACCTGTAGTAGGCCACGGGCAATCTCGAAGAGCTTCTGTCGTGCCGCCATTGCAGCAGCACGTACCGCCGGTGTAAGTGATGGTGTAGTAGTACTACCACCTGAACCAGGACCAAAAGGAAATTCCGTATCACCAAAACGTACTTTGATATCATTGAGGGAGAGTCCTAGCTCTTCAGCCGTTACTTGCGCAATTATTGTGCGTATACCGGTGCCGATATCCTGTGCACCATTGAAGAGTTCAACTGTACCATCACTATGTATCTTAATCTGAGCCTGCGCACCGGGTCGCCCAGTGTTGTACCATAGGCCATTTGCCATACCTATGCCACGTTTGATGGAGCCTGTGCCTGCGCCAGCTACCTTGTTGCGCCGCTCCCAACCGATACGTGCTGCACCTAGCTCCATTTCGGCAAGTCGCACAGGGTTTTTATCATTTTTACGGCGAAATTCGAATGGATCCAAGCCAAGTTTTTCCGCCATCATATCGATTGCCGATTCAAGCGCAAAGGCACCTTGTGGATGACCAGGTGCGCGCATTGCTGCGGCCGGTCCTGCATTGATAAAGACATCATACTCTTCGGCATTCTTATTAGGACAATCATAGAGCCCTAATAGAGGCCGAGCAGCACCCGCGCCACCACCCACGCCACCTGTGCCATGTACAACAATTTGCATTGCTGTGAGGGTACCATCACGTTTGGCGCCAAGTTTAAGTTTCTGGATCGAATTAGGGCGATTACCAGTAGCAAGCTGCTCATCTTTGCGAGTGAGCATCATCTTCACAGGTGCATTTGCTTTCTTAGCAAGTTTGGCTGCCAACACACCATAAGAGCCAGCTCCAAACTTACTACCAAAGCCACCACCCATAAATTCAGTGATCACTCTTACATTAGTCTTAGCAATACCTAGAACATCAGCCAATTCATCGCGCACACTAAATGTGCCTTGTGTAGAGGCCCAAACAGTAAGCTTATCGCCTTGCCATTCGGCAACAATGCCATGTGTTTCTAAGGAAGAGTGGGTCTGCACTTGAGTATGGAAAGTGGCTTCGACAGTCTCCTCTGCCTCAGCAAAACCTTTAGCGATTTCACCACGAGTATTCACACGTGGGCCACGCACATTACCAGTCTGTGGAACGCTTTGTCCACCTGCCGGTAGGTCTCCCCCAGAAGTCCGTTCCTTGACCTGAGCTTCATGTACAAGTGGTGCATCTGGCTTCATCGCACCCTCGATATTATATACAAAACCCTTCTGAGCATATTCGACAGTAATAAGACGTAGAGCATCTTCTGCGATCTGTGCACTGATCGCAGCAACTGCAGCAATATCCTGACCAGCATAACGAACCGTTTTAATAGGTAGTACTTCGATAGCTTTTACCCCTGGTAGTGCCTCTGCTTTGCTAGTGTCAATCTTCTTTATATCAGCAGCAGCGTATGGTGAGCGTAGAATACGACCATAGAGCATTCCTGGTCGGTTGACATCATAAGTGTATTTAGCTTGCCCTGTAACCTTGGCACGCGCATCTAGGCGGGGCATTGGTGCGCTCACCATATGTAGGTTGTCGCTTGCGCTCCAGGGCATTGGTTCGTTATCGGGAATCTCAAATTCAACATCTTCCAAGCTACCCTTGAATCCAAATTGAGTTCTGATCTTTTGTGGCATAACTCTACCCCCTCTTAATCCGTTTTGCCGCTGCTAAAGTGGCTTCGAAGACATGTGGATAGGTACCACAGCGACAGAGGTTACCTGACACTGCAGCACGTACATCTTCTAACGAGGGATTAGTATTGCGATCTAGCAGCGCTTTACATGACATTACCATTCCCGGTGTGCAGAAGCCGCATTGCAATGCATCAGCTTCAATGAAACACTCCTGTAATGGATGTAACTGATCGCCCTGAGCTAGGCCTTCAATCGTAGTGATCTGCTGTCCTACTGCGTCACAAGCGAGCATCATACAGGAACAGACAGGCTCGCCGCTGACCTGTACAGTGCAGCCACCGCATGAGCCACGATCACAGACGACCTTTGTGCCAGTAAGGTCGAGTTGATCGCGCAAAGCCTCTGCCAGTGTGGTACGCGTCTCAACCTCTAGGCTATGTTTTTTACCATTGACGGTCAGATCCAGCTTGATCTTATCAGGTCCTAATGCCTGATCGCGGGTTTCGGCACTGACCGGCTGAACCATTTCCCCTGTCGGCAAGGCAGTAGTAAGCAACAGCCCGCCACCCATGGTCTTGATGAAACTACGGCGTGAGACAGTCAATTTTGTGCTGTCATTGTTGTCGTCCATAACGACCCCCCAGTTGTAGCGAATTTTTGCGCCCCCAGGAATATAGGGTAAAGTTTAAGCCCGCATAGCACATTAGGTCAATTGTGACTGCCTTATCGATGGTTGCCAACAGACAATTTCTGTGGTTAGCCACATTGTATTAAGCGTATAGAGATAGCTATATTCAGTCAAAATTAGTAGGGAGTTTGTTATGAAAAATAAGATGAAAAAAGGCCTTCTCTATTTAGCAATGGGATTTTTTACACTTTTTACAATAAGGTTTATTTACGGATATTTTACATATTCGAATGGACTGGCAGATTCAATCAACAATCCTGTGTTAGTAAGTGATTTTGAGTTTTCTCGAAAAAATTATGCTAGCGCCAAGCTAAAATTTGATGGTGCCATCGGCACTCAATCCTACAGCGTTGATCAAAAATATGAAAAAATTGCCTCCCTTAACTCCAAGACAGAAGAGTTTAGCAGAGACGAGAAGCAGGTTCGGGAACTTATCAATAAATATAATGCCTTGATCCAATTTGAGCAGAATGCTGGATTACCTGGCAACCGCACTTTGCAACTTGGTATTGGCGTACATCCAGGTAAATTTGATGAGATGACGGCAGAAATAAAAAATATCGGCAAGCTTGCCTCCATCAATATAGATAAACTTGATAAGACAAATGAATATAAGGATCTTCAAGCTAAACGTGTCTCTCTGGAAAAATCCCGAGAAGCATTGATCAGTCTCAAAAATAAGGAGGGAAGTATTGAAGATTTAGTTAATTTGGAGAATAGGATTCTTGAAGTAGAAGATCTTATTCAAGCGCTAGGAGTAAAATTGGGTGAATATGATCAGGAGAATGAATTTTGTACGATTAAATTTACATTAAATGAATATCAGTTACAACAATCACAGATTGCTCTTAACCATAGAATAAAAGTGGCATTGTTATGGACCGTGAAATATTACTTTGGTGCAATTTTCCTACTCTTTATTAGTAGTCTGTTTGTCTTAACGCTAATCGTTATCCTAGAAAAACTAAAATGGATACCTATGGCAACAGCAAAATATATTGAAAAGCATGGATAAAATGAACCATACTTGGTTCATGGAGTATTCAAGGTCGGTTTCTTTGTATCGAATCTTGATACGATTACAAAAGAGTTGAAAGCTAAGGGTGTCACTTTGCGTTTTATCATAATCAAGGATAACAACAATAACCTTGTACAGATCTTTGAATGACTTAAGAATTGAACCTCTTTGTGTAGAGGCATAGAGAGCTTCCCTATGCCTCTGTGATTGCTCAATATCTCGGCTAATTGCCAAATCGAATAACTAATCCAGTTGAAAGACGAGTATTGTTTTTTGGCTCAAGCATACGTAGGAATAGATAATCTGCTTGAATAACCCGTATCGCCACACGCCTATTTACTGTTATATCGAGCCCTCCACCTAATGCCGTAGCAAAACTACTAAGAGTGAAATGGTCATTGCTAGTAAATTTAGAGAATCTTGGGGGGAGCGCGAGGGGGAAAATAATCCCTCTTAATTTATGTTACTGCTGGCGAACTCTATTAGAGTCACCCTCAGAAAACTATCAGAAGATAGATTCTTGTGAAAAAATAAAAACGTTCAGAGGCTT
>JBFLVQ010000611.1:0-5815 GCA_040758525.1 Acidobacteriota bacterium | reverse complement strand
TAATCTCCTGATATCTTGGGGTAATGGCGATGAAAAGGCGAGAGATCAACTTATTAATATTGTCTATGATGAACTACATCGTATGGCAAGTAACTATCTACGTCGTGAATATTCTAATCACATATTACAAACCACTGCTTTAGTACATGAAGCCTACCTCAGGTTAATTGATGTAAAATCAGTGCAATGGCAGAATCGCGCACACTTCTTTGCTATTGCCGCAAAACTAATGCGACAGATTCTAGTTCATCAAGCTCGTGCTGCCAATGCCTCTAAACGTGGTGGCCAAGCTATGATGATTACCTTAGACGATCTGTCAGAATTACCAGGTAATAATACGTTAGAAATTATTGCCCTCAATGATGCATTGTCAGAGCTTGATAAACTCTCTCCACGTCAGAGTCAGGTAGTAGAATTACGATTCTTTGGTGGCCTTACAACAGAAGAGATCGGTGAAGTACTGCAAGTTGATCCACGCACAATAACTCGCGACTGGAACGTAGCGCGAGCATGGTTAGCATGTCAACTACAAAAACAGTAAATCCAGAATATCACGATAAGCTGAGTGAAATTTTTTTAGCTGCGCTAGAGTACGAAGCAGTTGCACGGGAACAATTTCTCGAACAAGCTTGTAATGATGATATTCGCTTGCGACAAGATGTGGAAAGAATGTTGGCTGCCCATCAACACTCTCATCCAATCCTGGATGTACCGGTATTTGAAAAAGGGTTAGCAGTGATAAACCAATCTGTTAGACAGATAATAGTAGGGCAGCAATTTGGTAAATACTATATCACGCGTGAAATTGGACAAGGTGGAATGGGAGCTGTTTATGAAGCGGAGCGTAGTGATATACCTACGGCAAAGCCTGTTGCTATTAAAATCTTAAAACAGCGGATAGATACTAGCGTAAACTTGCTACGTTTTCATAAAGAGTGTCAGATATTAGCAAGCTTAGAACATCCTAATATTGTCAGACTCTTTGATAGTGGTAGTACGGATGCAGGATTACCATATTTTGTAATGGAATTTGTCAATGGCCACCCTATTGATGTATATTGTCAAACATACCAGCTTAGTATTGCTGCACGCTTAGCGCTTTTTCACAAAGTCTGTGCCGCCGTACAACATGCCCACGCAAATCTTATTATTCATCGTGATCTCAAACCCAATAATGTTTTGGTAACTGCAGATGGCATACCTAAACTACTTGATTTCGGCATTGCTAAAGTGATCAAAGCAGATGGTATAGATGAATTAGAACTGACACGAACTGAGCAGTTGGTAATGACACCTGCCTATGCTAGTCCTGAACAGTTGTCTGGTAAACCAGTTACTCCTGCAGTTGATGTTTATGCACTCGGTGTATTGCTCTATAAGTTACTCACTGGTTCTCTGCCATACCATTTTGAGACCAATGAACTCTGGGAGATACGTCGTGTAATCTGTCAACAAGAACCTATCAAACCAAGCATAATAACGCGATTACCTAAAGACATCGACAATATTGTATTGATGGCATTGAATAAAGAGCCATCACAACGCTATCGCTCTGTAGCAGAATTTTCCACAGATATTCAACGATACTTGGATGGTTTTCCCATTATTGCTCGCAAAAGTAGGCTCAGCTATCGTATAGGAAAATATATTCGACGTAATTGGCGGTTAATATCAGTGGCGACATTGATACTACTTTTAACTATTGGTATTGTTATTATGACTTGGCAAGCTAGCTGGGTAAAACAGGAGCAACATAGAGCACAAGAGCAACTACAAATAACCCAGGCGAGAACTAACGATGTACATGAGTTGGTTAGTAGATTTCTATTTCAATTTAATGATCAACTAGAGAAATTACCTGGCTCCACCTCAGCACGCGAAGCTTTGCTTAAGGAATCACTCAAATATCTTGATCGATTGAATCAACAGTATGGTCAAGATCTATCCTTGCAGGAAGACTTAGCAATAGCCTATCGTAAAGTAGGAGATATACAAGGTAGACCTTACCTATCTAATATTGGTGATACTGTCGGAGCTTTGCAAAGTTATCAGAAATCTCAAGAAATTTTCCAGCAATTACTTGCTACAAACCCTACATCTATACATTTGCAAGCAGAATTGGCTACTGCCTATGAGCGAACAGGAGAAGTCTTTCTACGCATGGATGAATTTACTTCAGCAATGAGTAGTTACACTAAGACTCGTACCATTCGTGAAGCCCTGGTAATAAACAATCCATCAGATAAAGAGAATCGTCGCTTATTAGCCAATTGCTATATTCAAATTGGCGATACTTTGATATCAGATGGAAACTTTCTAGATGCGTTTGTGCTTTATCAGAAAAACTTACAGATACGTAAAGAATTAATAGCTACTGATCCTAACAATGATAAGTTACTTCGCGGACTAGCAGCTAGTTATACTAGATTGACAATCGTGTTAGAAGCTATAGGAGAGTTAGTAGAGGAAAAAACTGGTAATGGCAGTACTATTTATAAACAATCTCTACATTACAATAAGATGTTGCTTGAGATTGCTAAAAAATATGTAGCAGCACAGCCTAAAGATCCATTTATTCAATCTGAGCTTGCTTCTTGTAGCTTAGGTTATGGCAGAGGGTTATTAAACCTGGGAGATATTTATGGTGGCCGTAAATATTTACAGAGCGCACTGATGAAGTTTGAAAAACTCGTTCGTGATGATGACAAAAATGCCGAATATCACCGTAACCTGGCAATTATATATAGCTCATTGGGCAGTGCAGCCATACAAGCTGTAGATCCCACTACTGCCATGGTTTGGTGTCGTAAAGCACTCTCCATTTATCAAGCAAGGGTTGAAATAGATCCTGCTAATAGCCTATTGCAATATGGGCTGGCAGATACTCATACAATAATTTCTCAGGCATTCTTCCACACAGGAGAAACTACCCAAGCAATAGAACACTTAAAAACATCTTTTAATATTTACCGATCAATAAATGCACGCAATTCATTAAATGCTATATCTCGCACAAAATTTTTACAAAATATGCAACGTCTAACAAGACTGCTGATGAAGAATGGGCAGGCTAGTGAAGCAGTTAAACTAACGCAGGAAACTTTAGCAAATTATCAAACACGAATTAAACAATCCGATATCTCTGCATTAGAACTAGGCGATTATGCTTGGGTCTTGATTACCAGCGAAATAACGACACCACAGGATAAGGCTATTGCGCTCGAATATGCTAAACATGCTAATCAACTTGCCGAAGGAAAAAATCTTTCTGTTCTTCTCACCTTAGCAACTGTATATCATCTAAGCGGAGATGATAAAAACGCAGATATTACCCTTAAAGCGGCGGTGTCGTTGTTGTCACTCAGTGATATGATCGCGCCAAGGATAACCTTGCCTGATATTGTACGTCGCTATGGGCGTATACATAATTGGTAAATCTGATTGCAAACAATAAGATCATTTCAGAACGATTTTGTAGCACTAAAACTAATTGACACTGGTGAGCAAAAACCACTTCCATGATACAATTCGGGAGGATCTGCTGAGTTACTTGCTACTGGAACTATCTGTCCTATTGCGTTATTAAGACAGATTAAGCTGCCATTATTAGTGCCATATAGATAACTAAAACTATTAAGCCCATCACAATCTTCATTGGCGCAAATATTGTATAAAGTAACTAGGTGAAAGTAGCCACTAGAAAATTGGTATGGGGTTTGTCCCCCATAAAGTGTAGCATTATCCCCATCAGCAAGATCGATTTTCGCTGCGATACTTTCTGCTGCATAGCCAAAATTCATAAAATTCTGGTTCGGTCCTTGTCCTTGCGCTTGTGTTTGAAAATTTATCTTAACTAACCCCTCATCTCCAGACATAAGTCGGTAAGTGCATAAATTTCCTTCTGTAAAATAGAGACGCGTACTCAATTGTGAGAGATCTTTGGTTAATTCCATATTGTAAAAGGCTTCCAAAGATGGCACATAAGAGAAGTTGAGAAAGAAAGAGTCTTTTGTTGGCTCTACATTTGGTAAAGGGTTATCATTGGTAAAAGTAATACCTTTTTTACTACCATTGATATGATCGACACCAAGTTTTAATATGCCAGGTGGTTCAGGTATTATTCCTATTGACAAACCATCTAGTTCCCAGGTAGTTAAGTCATATTTAAGGGCTTGAACTAATGGTTGATGTTCGGGAGCATAAATAGCGCTGAACATCGCTCTATTACCTGGCCAATTTAAAAACAATGGCGTTAATCCGATAGTTCGTAAACAAACTCCCGACCAGGGTTGATAAGGAAGTTTTAACAGGGGTTTGGTTGCAAATTGCATTGCGTGTCTCCTAAACATGAAGTAGTTAAGCTGTTGGGTTGATCAATGTTTCGTTACTATAACAAGGTGAACTTTAAAACGTCAATAATCAAAATACCATTGAAGCAAATTGTTAATGGTATACAGTATCAAAGTTGTTGGTACTAGTCAAAGTGGTAGGTGAAGGTATAGTTCGCAATAAGCTTTAACACTATAGTAATATCGCTAACGTTTCCATACTACCTCATCAATATCTACATCCGCACAGATAGAAAAACTTTTTATCATACTATCCAACAAAGTTGCGCTGTTACCAGTTTTTGAATTCAGATTTTAGTATGTTTAATCGAATAGAGTCTTGTATTTTTTACCTATGCGAATCAAGGATCTAGGTGGAACTAGCTCTATTCATAAATCTAATTATTTATGGATAGAAGTAATCAATAAGATAGCTATTCTGCTAACAACTAACAACCAACCTCCATTATCCAGGATCGGAGCATATCAATCGTATTGCTATCATTCCAGATCAATAGTTCCAACAATTTTCCAGTTTCTCAGTAACTATCTCTTCTCCAGCTTACTGGTGTGAAGATAGTGTCAGGGATTGGTTAGGTTTCGCATTAAATAACAAGCATTAACCCATTAGTATCATGTTTGGAGATTGACAGTTATGAAAATTACAAATCACAGGCAACCCTGCTATCTCATCTCGCTGACAATTACCTTTATCGCATACCTAGCAATATAATCTGTTAATGAAATTTCCTCTCCGTACTAGTAGTTTCTTACCAAACTGGTAAAATTACTCTATTTTAGTTTCAAGTAAGGATAAGAAAATGAGAGTAAAGATATTTATACTAATTTACATTACTGCTTTGATAGTTTCGCCAACGATGATAGCCAAAGACAAGGCGAAAGGAATACGTTTCTGGACAGAAAGATCGGTAAATCTGGGAAAATATGACTTATCAAAGTCTCCCACATCTACTCCTGTAGTTGTCGAGCAATTCTATCCTTTAGGCTTTGCCAAGGATGGTTGGTTTGCTTACACTCATGAGCTGAATGGAGATATCATTGATACCACAGAACCTCCCAAAGCGGGAGGTATATCCTTGCTAAACATTCAATGCGAAGAGACACCACCCTGCCTGAGTGATAGCCCTAGCAATAAAAATGACAAATGCTACTGTCCCATTAGTACAACTGTTAATGATCTAGCACATTACCATATTAGCCCACTGAAAAACCCTCTGTTTGGCTCGTTTCCTACTAAGCTCCTTGATGACGAATATGATCTTCAAATCGACTTTAAAGAAAAGCGTATTCCTTCGGAAATCCTTGCTAAAGGTAGCGCAGTAGTTCCAGAGTTTCCTGGCACAGAGATTTACCTTATTTCACAAAAGATGGGTAAGCAATTGGTTGAGGTTATCGAACATAACCATACTGGCATCCTTCCTAAGTCAGTACAAGTTGCAGGTTGGATAAAAAGCCCTTTTGAGCAT
>JBFLVQ010000610.1:0-5835 GCA_040758525.1 Acidobacteriota bacterium | reverse complement strand
CAACCTCTCTAAGATAACCCTGGCTCCATTTCTTAAAGAAAAAATATCTATAACTCTCTTTATACCTAGATATTCTCTGAGAAAGCTTCAGCATAAGAAGTCCTTTACTCTTCTTCCCATTTACCTTAACCTGGATAATTTGGGCATTATAAAACCTCTCATCCCAAATAGGATCATTTGATGCGTCGTATCTTGATGTCGAAGGAACACAGTTAGGCATAAGAAAAGCTTCACACATCTCAGTCGTCTTACTCTCTACATGGCCATTAATGAAGCGCGCTAGATCAGCTAGGGCATTGATAGGAACATTCCTGCCATCATAACTGATAAATTTATCCTCTTCTTGATCAAGGGTTGTTATGATTCTATTAGTTGTTGGGCTAAGCAAGATATCTTTGTTAGAAGATGGTAAGACCACCTCTTTTGAAGAGGGCGGCTGTTTACAAAGATTGATTAAGAAAACACCTATCGTCGCAATCACAATTGATATTATCAATACAATTACTCTACCCATTGTTGGATAAAGCCAAAACTTATCTTCTTGCGCTAATATGTTCTGCACCGCTTCTCAAATCCTTTAGGCGATTTTATTCAACAATAATATTGATAAGCAACTTATCAAAGGTAGCTAGCCTCAATGTTCCTAATGCTAGCCACAAAATATCTCTATGGTTCTCCACATCTAGTTAATTGGCTAAGTTTTATCAGGGAAAACAGGTGAATTTCAGGGGTTTAGATAAATGTAAAATTTTGTGCTTGTTGGATCTTTCCTTCTTAGCCATAATAGTAGGTGCAAACCTGGAAGGGTGGTCAACTGTAACGAAAAAAAACCAGACGAACATTACATCCGTCTGGGAAATAGTAAGGTAAATGTATGCACAGATATTGTTACCTGTGTTACATATCAACGTAATATAGGGTAACAAGGTTCTGTAAAACATTTGTAAAATTCTTGTAAATCATTGAAGAATACGGACAATCATCGTAACAGTGATCCCCTTCCTTTATTATGTGCTTCCACCTTATGAAATATATCATTTTGTTTTAACACCTAAATTGGGCGCGCAGCCCTTTATGATTAGTGCAGTAAGCCTATCACTACCACCAAAATCCTCATCACTCTTACCAGCAAATTGATGCACTGATTCATGAATCAAGGTTATTGCTCTCTGCTGCTCGGCAAGCAAAGGAAGCTTAGTAGGAGTGAAAAAATAGCTGTTTAAGAAGATCACATTACCAATACCAGTAAAACGGCCTGATATTACTCCCGCAGAAAGCCAGTCCTTATGCTGACGGAAACTGACAGCTAAAGTTTCACGCTCGCCATGTTTATTAAGAAAAGGTAGTCCTAGAGTAGATTCTCGCCCATCAAAAAGATTCACATTAATCTCAATCTTGATTAAGGTAGCGGCTAAACTCTCTACCCCATAAGCTTGCAAAGCCTTATCACAGTCGCACGATTGTGTTAGGGTGTGTGCCAGTGTCAATGCCTGCTCAACCAGTACTAGATCATCTCCTGCTAATAATGGAAATGGATTAGCACCCAAGATCGGATAACTAACCGCTGCAGCTTGTTGCTGATCAACTTTTACTGACAGTCTCTCCTGCGCATATGCTACCTGGCTAGAGAGAACCAGCATAAGTAGAAATAGAGCCTTCTTCATCTTATCCGAATAGAACGCATTAGAACGCATTTATGGGAAACTACTCTTACAATTCGGTTACCTAACTGAAGGAATCAGTCTGTTCCATTCAAATAATATCCAGATCTTGAACAATCTATTCAGTCAGTTCAGCACGCTGGTTGGCACCGCTATAATCGAGCAGTTCGCAGGGCCAGTTAAAGCTTCTGCTATCCATTTATCTTTATCCCTTATAAGAGAGAACACCACCATCCAGTAATTTGTGACAATTTTTTCATTCATTTGTGCTGTGTCTATATTAAATAAACCCTCAACATAGTGTGACTGTTTTTTAATGAGCTTAAAAAAATTGCTAATAAGATGATGCGGAAACAAGGTGGATGGAAAAGCCTACTACTTGACTAGTGATGTTTGAATGTTAGATCTATAATGAGAGTTTGCGTATTGAAGAGAATAGACCATAGTATTAATCAATATTGGAAAATGGCATGAATAAATTGAATCTTAGACTATTAGCAGCCGATATGCCGATGGCTTGGAAATCGAGAGTGCTTGGTAAAGTCGGTTCGGCACAAATTAAGGTACTACGAATGGATGCTCTACCATTCGGTGAAGAGACCCATGAATATAATGAGGCGCTCTTTGTTATAGATGGAAAGATGGAACTCTTTATTGATGGAGCGCAATTAACTGTAGAGGAAGGCGAGCTTATTGTGGTTGAAGCCAATACTCCTCATTCTGTACTGGCAGGAAGTTGCGGAACGCTAATGATTATCGATCTATGATCGATAGTGAAAAATTGGGCTAGGTTATAACCTAACAACAACTTGGAGGCTGGCAACTGAAAGTGGAATAGACATGGATATACAACAAAAGGAGAATCCAAAAGTACGGCTAGTTTTCAATAATATACAGGTTGTGTATTACGAGGATCGATATGCATCGGAATTCCGGCGACTCAATTATGAGTGGCTAGAAGGCTTTGGGTTACTGGAGCCAGCCGATATGAACTATCTTGACGCACCTCGTCAAACTATTATTGAAAAAGGTGGTCAGATCTTTTTTGCTATTGAAGACGAGTGGGTAATTGGCACCTGTGCGGTGTTGTCATCAAGCCCAACTGTCGTTGAACTTGCCAAACTTGCTGTCACGGCTGCTGCCCAAGGACGTGGTATCGGTCGCCTACTTACAGAGGTTGCCATCGATTATGCACAAGAAATCGGCATGGAGAAGATCATACTTGTATCTAATTCCAGGCTTGTGAAGGCACTTCGGCTTTATGAATCGATGGGATTCCGCCACACTCCACCACCACTTGATCCTGTTTATGCAAGCGCTGATGTTTATATGGAGTTGATCTTTATTCCTAAGCCTGGTGATTAATTAAAGATTGAGAACGGTTCAGTCCATTTGTTGAACAATTAATGTTGCATTCTGCATGGGCGTAGACGAATCAAGAAGTGCATTCCAATAGGATTATTGCCATAGATCGCTTTCAGTTTTAGACTATATTAGTGATATACATATGTAAGGAAAAAGAAAATGATATAATGGCATCTCCATAGAACAGTAACACGATGGAACAAGGATGAAAGTACCAACAAACTTTATAACTGAGTTAAAAGCAGAGGACAAGACGACCGCGTCGCGTCCAAGCGCGACGCGTATGGCTACTGGCCGCTGGAGAACGTGCACCCTGACGAGTTGGACGCTGAGTCGGGCGCGCCAGTGGAACACGCTGCGCGCTTTACGAGTGTTGGATTGGTATTCAGCACAAGACTAACGGTAACTTTGCGGCAACCAGGTATATCGTTGATATAGTTGTTGCAATAGCAGATATATTTTACGTACCATAAGTCTGCCGGCCTGCCGCAAAGATACTGTATGCACCCCTTTCTCGATGGTAATGGACGTGCTTCCAAGTTGCTATTGCTTTTGCAATCTTACCATCTTGGCTACTAGGTAGGACGCTATATCCAGCCTTGAGCGATTGATTGAGGATAACAAAGAACGCTATTACGAGACATTGGAGCAAAGTTCGCACAAACTGGCCTCAAGAGTATCTGCGCGCGCAGAAGGAGGACTCAAAGTGAGAGGTAGGTTAATGCTCGCATAAGAGTCCTCATTATCATTTCTTATTTTTGTCGTCCCAAATTTTTGGCTCCCAAAGTTCGATCTTATTTCCATCGGGATCAATGATCCAAAGGAACGCGCCGTTCTCGTGATACTCTGGTCCTTGATGGATCGAAACTCCTCCGGCGTGGAGTTGCCCGATCATTTCGTCCATATTGTCGATTCGATAGTTAATCATGAAGGATGATTCACTTGGACTGAACCATTTTGTGGCCGGCTCAGCGACGTGCCATACCGTAACACCCTTATCTTCTGCTTTATCCTCGGCCCACCTGAGGATGCCGCCTCCCCACTCTTCAAGATTAATGCCGAGATGCTTTTTGTACCATTCGCGTAGAGCTTTATCGTCGGTTTTCGCTTTAAAAAATACCCCGCCGATTCCTGTTATTTTTGCCATAGTCGTCTCCTAAGCCCCTTTCATTTTCTTTACGGGAAAAGCTAACTCTAGATCGAAGTGACTCCAATCCAATGCCTTCTCTTTATTCAAAAGAATCTCAAACCCAGGCGCATGGTCCGGCTCATAGTTGCTTTTGATGAGCCAACCTTGAAGAAGATAATCCCAGGCCGTTGCCACCAGTCTGATGTCGCCACTAATTCGTGTTACTCCATATGTTCTGGACGGGATCTTCATTTTAGAAATTCCGTCTGCACAATTGAACGGAACGTCCGACGCAAAGCACACTTCATAACGGTAAAGATGTTTCGGCGTAACCGCAGGGTCATCGATCGACATGCCAAATAGAGTTCCTTTGTCATAAATTTTTTCTGACTTTAACCACTCGATCATCTTTTCAAATGCTTTAAGGACTCTGTCACCCTCAAATGAATTTGAAACTCGAATATAAGCCACGTCCCAGGCAGGAAATTTTCTTATTTCCACCGGGAAAGCGGCTTTTTTCTCTTCGTCTGTCATAGGAAGAAGATATTCGTGTTTCGCGAATAGTTCTTTGCAAATCTTGCTATTTTTAAACTTCCCCGACTTTCTGTATTGGGTAGGGGACGTGTTGAAGGCTTTATTGAATGATCTCGAAAATGTAGCGGATGACGAGAATCCGCACTCCAAAGCTATTTCAGTAGCGCTTCGACGAGTCTTTGTTAAAAGACGTGCAGCTTTTTCTAGCCTCAGACGATTCGTAAAATCATTTACAGTTTCACCAGTCATCGCACCAAAAACACGGTGGAAATGATACTCTGAAAAACACGCTACTTTCGCTAGGTCTTCGAGCTTTAACGGCTTATCGAGATGGTCTCTCAAGTAATCAATGACGCGATCAATTCTCCTCGTATATTCGTGACTAGCGTTACTCAATTCTTACCTCTTCAGTTTTAAGTATCCTTTCAGCGCAATGGCCGATATTCATTGGTGATTTTACCACTGGCCAAAACTCCTCTCAAACGGTACGGGAAAATCCCTGCAATTTCGCTATTTTCCCATATTGAAAAGAGCTTAACGAGAAGGTATAGATTTTAGCCTGATTTAACATAATGATAAACCATCCCAGATTGTAGCTTATCTGTTTATTAAATATGAGTAAAATCAAATCCATATGGCAAAACCTCAACAGACTCAAACCATCAGCATTGCAGAAATAGAGACACTAATCAAAAAGGCTGAATCGGGCCTGTTGAGCGTAGCAGATGCGCCATTGGCGAATAAATTAGCGTTGATGGTGATGAGAGGAGATGATTTGACCGAGTTTATTTTAATGGCTGATGCCAAGAGCAAAAATTGGTCAAAGAAATTCTCCTATATAGTCGCTAAATGCCTAGCACATGGAAGAAGGAAATTCGTGGATTGTAAACCGGCCTTTCGTACAGAATGTGGCATTATTTTAGATAAACTGGGTGAGGTTTACAAAATAGATGCCCAAACAAAGGATATGAAGCCTCTAGCACGGTTGGATTATCACCAAACTCATAGTAAGCCAATATTCGCTCATATCGGTAAAAAGCTGATTAGGTCATTACCAAACGAAGGAACTCAGAAGTAACGATCTTAATATTATCAGACCATTCAAAAACAGCAACATAGTGTGCTAAATATTTCTTGTGTACACCA
>JBFLVQ010000609.1:0-5848 GCA_040758525.1 Acidobacteriota bacterium | reverse complement strand
AAATAAGAGCAAGAGAGAGTAAGAGTATAGCTAACTGCTTACCTCTCTCATTATGCCTGGGTCAGGATTACTGTGTGTTAGCTCGCAGCCATTGTTCTGTATCAACAAGATTGATTGTCGGGTTATGACGTAGTTCATCTCTGATTTGATGGCAGTTTTCAATGCCAACGAGCATCAAAACTCGTTTACCCCGATTCTCCTGCACTGCGCGTAAGACAACGCTTACCATATGCTGATCCCATTGCTTCTGACCCTCGACAAAGGCAGGCCCAACCAATTTCCCCTCTAAGGTCTTCATACCAGCTAGAATCCTATCAGTCACCGCGCTATTAACATCTGCAGGCGATTGCCAAATAGCTTTAAGGGTTTCATAAGTGCTTTCCTGATATCGCTTCATAGTCATAGCTGCATCAGGCTTCTCCAGCATCGCTTTATAGAGTTTACTAGCTGATTGAGACAGTTCACTAAACATTGGTTCGGCAGGCTCGGCAGCATAAACACGATACTTACCCTCTTTCATAAGAGGAAAAACCACACCAGTATATTCAATCTTGCTAGGAAATACTTTCTCTTCTTTTAACTCTGTAGGAGTCACATCAAGAACTAAAACGTCTGGTTTGATAGCAAGGATAGTTTTGCGCAGTGTTGGCAAGTCATATACAGCGACCGTTTCATGCTTCTTGTAGAGTGTGCCTAACACAAACACCTCGCCATCTGCAGCGTGTGTAGATGCACAAAGAAAAGTTATTGCAACAATAGAAATCAAAGACACCGCTACTTGTTTCTTTAGCTTAAACAGTGGCTTGAAGCTACGTTTTGTCTTCATAAATCTCCTTATCTATTAATAATCTTGATATGACGATATTGCTCCTGTGCAGAATAGACTGGCTAATATTTTGTTATAAGCTGCACAAGAGTGTTGCGAACAGGGCAAATTTGCTAATCAGGTGGAGAAGGTTAAAGAGAGTGGCGTAGACAGGCTTCGATTTTTGCGCGATAGTTGCGGCTCAGTTTTAATTCAGTGCCATCATGGAGAATAACTAAATAGTCGCCGTGTGAATGCAGATAAAGCTCTTTGACGCTTTGTATATTGACAATTGTGGAGCGGTGTATACGAACAAAGTCTTCAGGATTCAGGCGCGTCTCCAAATCGGCTAATGAAGCTCTGTAAAGATATGTTTTGGCGGCATGTAACTTTACATAGACACCATCGGCTTCTATCCAACTAATCTCAGATGTGTGTAAGAAGATAATTTTACCGCCTGTTTTAATCAATAGACGTTCAAGGTAGTTTGAACTCTGATCGGATCGTGGTGTTGTAGTAAGAGACGTTGTAGGTGAACTGGTCTGCTCTAACAGAGCCAGCCATTGTCTGCTCAACTCGTCGCGTTCTTGTGTATGCAGATGGTTTAATGCTCTTGCTAGACTATGTTCAAATCGCTCGTCGCTATATGGTTTCAACAGATAATCCAATGCACAAGCTTCAAAGGCTTGAACCGCATATTTATCATAAGCAGTCACAAAGATGGTCACCGGCATGCGCTCTAGCCCTACCTCTCTAATAACATCAAATCCATTCAGCCCTGGCATCTGAATGTCTAGAAAGAGCAGATCCGGCGAACTCTCCTTGAGAGCCTTCACCGCCATCAGCCCACTTGAGCATTCCCCTATTACTTCAATAGCAGTCTGCTTTTCCAATAATTGGCGTAACCTTTGGCGGGCTGGTCTTTCGTCATCAACTATTAACGCTTGAAATACTTTCCTCATCATTGGTCCACAATTGTTCCTCGCGAAAATCTTCACGAAATGGGATTGTTATCTCAACCATCGTTCCTCCTTGAGGAGCATTCGTCAAGGTAAATACATGTACAGATGGATAAAGATGTTCAAGCCTACGCTTAGTGTTAAGAAGCCCAATGCCTGCATGCTCGGACATCTGCCATTCTGGTAAAAGACCTGGACCACAGTCATCAACACGCAAACAGAGGTTGCCGTTTTCGCGCCATGCAGAGATAGTGACGCTGCCAGGTAGTGTCTGCCGCTCTACGCCATGTCGAATCGCGTTTTCCACTAAAGGCTGAAGAATTAGATTGGGCACAATAGCAGCAAGTGTTTCCCGTTCGACATTTATCTCGACACGTATCTGGTCTTCAAAACGCACACGTTGAATCGCAAGATAGTGATCTAACGCAGTCAACTCCTCTGCCAAAGTAGTCTCTTGTTGCTCAGAATGGGCTAAGGAGAAACGCAGCAGGTCTCCTAGATGTTCTATCATCCTACGCGCGCCACGTGGATCAATCTCTACAAAGGCAGATATAGTATTTAGCGCATTAAAGAGGAAGTGTGGCTGAAGTTGTGCTTGCAACGCATGAAGCTGAGCTTCGACCAGCAGTTTTTCCAGTTGCGACGCTTTTAACTCCCTATCACGTGATTCTCGATAATAGTCGTAAGCCAACCATCCCCCTATCAGCAGCCAATAAATCAAGATGTTCCATTGAAAAGCACCATTGAAGGCAGTACGCACCCTCCCTGCCATAAAGGCTACCTCGCCAAAATGGCGATAAAGAACGGATTCAACAAGAAAAAAAACTGCAAGATAGATTAAGGTTAAAATGACGCTGACAGGAAGATGAAATAACAATCGCTGAGTTAACAAACGCGCAGCGGCAAAACGCCGATCCACCCATACTAGAATTGGAACAAACACACCCCAGACATACCATTGCGGGAGAGAAATACGTAGTGCCTCTATTAGATCTCTACTGTTTTGATTGCCACTTGTGGCAAAATAGCTTTTAGTAGAGAAGAATAGACCCACTAGAGTCCAGAAGCAGAACCAGCAAGCTAGCTTTATAAGAGGTCGATTCCATAATAATGAAATGCTTTTTCGTTTTATCAATGGCATAAGCAGATAGGAAAATAGTTTCGGTCAAGTTTGTGTCTTGGTTTTCCTTCCCACTGGTATCTTCTTTTCATCACTAAGGCTGTCAATAAACAGGTCAAGCACAGTCTGCATAGCGCTCTCTGCTTTATCTTCTGCTACATCCCACTGGGTAAAGTGTCCGTCCAAATACATACGAGCGAGACCATAGACAAGTGCCCTGCCAGCAAGTTGAATATGGGTTAAATCATCACAGCGAAGCATTCCTTGACGTTGTGCCTCTAGCAGTAAACCTTCCATCCAGGCACGTATCTGCTCATTATCACGGCAGAGAGATTCAGAACCTTCAAAATCGATCAGGCTTCTGTTAGAGATGACCTGGAAATGCGTGGGGTTGTGGATCACCCAGCGAAAATAGGCCTTGCCAATGGCAGTAAAGCGAGTAAGGGGATCTTCTTTCTCAGTCTCTGCTAATGCGCCCATGATCTCAGTGCGTAAACGCTGCATGGCCTGTTCAGCCACGGCTGTCATAAGTGCAGTTCGATTAGGGAAGTGACGGAATGGCGCACCAGACGACACTCCTGCTTGCCTTGATGCTTCTCGTACTGTCACCTTCTCGGGACTGCTCTGCTTGATTAAGTGTAGAGTTGCCTCGATCAGCGCGTCTCTTAGATTTCCATGGTGGTAGTTGCTGCGACGCGCTGGAGGTTTTTTTAGTAGGTTTTTTTTCTTTGCTCTCTGGACTGACATAGACCCAATAATAGCATAGTTGTGTTACCAAATGTAAGCACCGCTTATTTTCCTTGACAGAGATCGGCAAAGCAATGTAAGTTGTGCTTACATTTACTTGCACGATTACCCACAATCTTCTCTGCATAGACAAGGAGAGCCATATGGGAGCAAAGATCTCAGGTTTATTGAATAGCTGGCGACTGGTTGCCACACTATCAATTACGATCGTTTTGATCGCCGTAGGTATCTTATCGTGGCACGACTTTGACATTGAAGGGATACGTGCAGTAATCCGTGTTACCGCCCGTATATCGTTACTGTTATTCTGTCTTGCTTTCAGTGCGGCGGCACTGCATAGTAGTTGGCCGAATGCTTGGACACGTTGGCAAAGAGTCAACCGCCGCTATCTAGGAGTCTCGTTTGCTGTTTCGCACACAGTTCATGCCATCGGAATTATTAGTTTTGCCATACTAGCTCCAGAGCAATTTCGTCAATCGGTCAATTTGGGATCGTTTATCTTTGGTGGTACTGCTTATGCCTTTATTATCGCTATGACGGCTACCTCATTCGATAAAACTGCTAGCTGGATTGGCACACGAATGTGGCGAAATCTACATTCGGTCGGGGCACATTTTATTTGGCTAACATTTTTGATCAGCAGTGGTAAAAGGGTAGTAAACAGCCCATTCTATTGGCTACTCATTATAGTTCTGATTTTGGTAATAGGTATTAGACTCGCCAATTATCGCTTTCTGCGCACTTCCACTATCAACCGTCCAGGATAAGTATACCCAACGCTATTTCGCGTAGTTTTAATAGCTAATGAGCTGGCTTATTCATTGCACAGGCTACTCTATTGTGGTAGCTTGTGCTGGGGCGCGGCACAAAGCGTTTAAATAGCCATACGAATTTGCTTGTCGTGCTCATTATGCAAAGCTTTAGACTACCTAGCACTATACAGAAAGGCTAGGACATATGCAGACAAGTGAGCGACTTTCTCGGCGGTTTGCTTTTGGAGAAGCTGCCTGTGATTATGAGGCAGTGCGTCCAGGTTATCCTACAGCTCTTATTCAAGCGGTAATAGATCGTGCTGCCCTTGGTAGGCAATCGACTATTTTGGAGATCGGCTGTGGTACAGGGCAAGCAACAGAGGCATTCGCGGTCCTGGGCTGCGCCATGTTATGTCTTGAACCAGCTCTAGAACTCGCTAAACTCGCTAGGCAGAAAATTGCACGCTTTCCACAAGTGCAGGTAAGCACAGAGACATTTGAACAGGCAGAACTAGCTCCTGAGAGTTTCGATCTGGTACTAGCGGCAACCTCATTTCATTGGATTGATGCTACGATACGTTGTGCAAAGGTTGCTCGTGTACTGCGCTCTGCAGGTACAGTAGCAATCCTCACAAATACTCATCCTCTGCCACTAGTTGGATTTTTTGTTCGTGTTCAAGATATCTATCGTGCTATCGCTCCTACATTAGCGCATAAAGGGGACAAAAGTGAAACAGAGCAATGGGCAACAGAACTGCATTATGAATTAGTACAAAGTCAGCAATTTGAGGCGATCGAATTCCTATCTGAGCGTTGGCAGAAGCGTTTCACTGGCAATGAATACCTTAAGTTACTAAATACCTTCTCGCCTCACCGTCGGCTGCAAGAGGATCAGCGCAACCATCTTTTTGTAGAGATAGGGAAGCTGATCGATACCGAATATGGTGGCTATGTTGAGCAACCCTATCTTACAATGCTTTGTCTAGCAGGTAAAATCCATTAAATAAGGAATAAATTTGTGACAAGATTAATACCAGTAAACTCGAAAACTGAGATTCTTCCAGAATATCGGAATACACCGGTTGAACAGTTATTGTTATACCATAATCTAGCTGAGCTACTACCTAAGACAACCGTTCATGCAGAGTTAATAATTGGAATGTGTATGGATCATAGAAAAGATTTAACCATACCCAATGAATTTGCTTATGTATTAAGAACTGCAGGAGGGAATCTACGTGGATGTGAGTTTGAAATATCGTATGCAATAGCAATTGGAAAAGTAAACACGATAGCATTATTGGCTCATACAGATTGTGGAATGAGCCATGTGATGGAAAAGAGAACAGCATTCATAAATGGGTTAATAGAGCGAGCAGGGTGTAGTAGCGAAGCAGCAGCAAATCAATTTGACAAAAATGCTGAAACCTATTTTATTGGTGATCCAGTTAATTTTGTAATGAAT
>JBFLVQ010000608.1:0-5849 GCA_040758525.1 Acidobacteriota bacterium | reverse complement strand
GCATAATATTTGGGTTTTTGATTTGCCGGTTATTACAACGATCTGTGGATGGGGAATGACGCTAAAAAGCGTTTCTTATATTTGTATAGCAAATCAAGCTGAAAAAATGATCCCAGTCGGTGAAAATGCGCATCGGAAATATGTATATGGTGGCATTATTATGTTGCCCATTACTCTGCTGTTAATTTATCAAGCTTTTTTCCGATTGCACTAGAGTTTATTACTTGAAACCGAGTAGTGATAAATTGAACGCATAGCTCAAGGAGAATGGTAGAAATATTTATGGATCAGAAATTCTTAAAAGCTGATGAGTTAGGGATTAGACTTGAAATTGTAAAAGGATTACCTATTTGGGAACCCTCTCCAATCTTGAAACATCAAAAAGCGGTTGATAGAATCAGAGAATCTATCAAGAATTTAAATCAACATAACAATGATGATAATAAATGCAAATGTATTCACCATGCAGATGTTTATATTAATTTCCCCGATGGTTCATTAAAAAGACCGGATATTTCTATTTTTTGTAGAGAACCTGAAGAAGAGGAAGAAGCTATTAAACTAGTACCTGAAGCAGTTATTGAGGTAATCAGTAAAGGTTACGAAGCTAAAGATCTTGAAATCGGACCCCATTTTTACTTATCTCAAGGAGTTAAAGATATTGTTGTGTTTGATCCATATACATTATTAGTTTTACACGTGAGAAGGGATAAAGTAACCAGACAGATATCACCTGTAGAAATAGCATTGGAGTGTGGTTGTATTTGCAAAGTATAAACTATTTAAGAATCGTCACTCTCTTCTGTATTAATCTCCAAACTCTCTATCTTAAGACGCAGCCCTCGTCGTGACATACCTAGATCTTTAGCAGTTTTACTAAGATTGCCACGATTACGTGCCAGTGTATTGATAATCAGTTCACGCTCAATAGGACGTACCACATCACGTAGTTTGCGCTGTGAACTACTAAAGAGCTCTACCACACGAGCAGAATCATTTGATGTAGACATTGTTGTACGTGTGTTTACTGGTACGATTGCTGGTGCAACACTCTGGCGAATATCTGGTGAGAGATCGGTAATCGAGATAAGATCTCCCTTACCAGAATAGGTTATTAACCGTTCAATCTCATTACGCAATTGACGTACATTGCCAGGCCAATGATAACGTTGTAGTGCTGTGATGGTAGCATCAGAAAAAGATATTTGCTTACCACTATAGCGTGCCGAGAAGTAGTTGAGATAGTAGTTGAGTAACATTGGGATCTCTTCTGCACGCTCACGCAATGGCGGGATATGTATACGGATAATATTGAGTCGGTGGTAGAGATCTTCACGAAAACGCCGCTCTGCCACGGCCTGGGCAAGATCGGCATTAGTAGCAGCAATCACACGAACATCTACTTTTAAGGGACGTCCTTCGCCAAGTGGTTGTATCTCACCTGCCTCTAAGAAGCGTAGCAGCTTAGGCTGTAGTTCTAAGTTGAGATCACCAATCTCATCAAGGAAGAGTGTACCGCCTTTAGCAGTGCGTATTACGCCTAAGTAGTTGCTGGTGGCACCTGTGAAAGAGCCCCGGCGATGGCCAAAGAGTTGGCTTTCGATCAGCTCACGTGGTGTAGCAGTACAATTGAAAGCAACAAATGCGCCTTCACGGCGTGCGCTCTCGGCATGTATGGCACGCGCTACTAGCTCCTTACCTGTTCCCGATTCACCTGTGATCAGTACGGTAACATCAGAAGTGCGAATCTTTTTGATCTGTTCTACTACACGGCATATTGTTGGACTGGAATAGACAAAGCCTTGTATTAATGTGTGTGGCTCACGTGTATTGGGGATACTCCAATTAGCTGCTGTTTCTGTATGTGTGCTTGAGCGTAGCGCACAGTTTTCTAATCCTAATTTCACATATTCAAGAAAGAGATCGATCCGTTCTAACTGCCGCTGGGTAAGTGAGCCTTGCACAGTCTCAAAATAGCAATAGAAATCTGGATGACGAGCACCAGCAATCTTAATTAGCGTACCATTTATTAGTTGTTTACGCTCCTGCTCTAGATAAGCCTCAAGACGTGTACGTTGATGCTGTGCCTCTTCACGACTACAACCATAGGCAAGTAGTAGTGCAGGTGAATCACTTGCTGGTTGAAAAATGATTAAACGTCGTAGCCGCATACTCTCAAACACAATGGCGGCGAATTCTTGTAGGAGAATATCACTGGTGATACAAGCCTGTGCAAGACGCTTCAAGAGAGAAAGATCGGAGACCTGTTCAAGCTGTGGTACAACGGCACCGCTACGTATGCTTAATTGACGATCAATATACTCCTTGACTTGCAGAGCACGCTCAAGCTCAGGACGTGTGTCTAACTCCTGTAAGATCTCTATTGCCTGTTTGATATGCGTTTCGGCTTTATCAAAGTTTTCACTTTTAGCAAGCACAGCAGCCAGTTCTAAATTACTACGGCCCAGTTCATAACGATCACCCATTGCGGTAAAGATCGATACTGAGGCAGTGATATGTTGCACTGCCTCGGCAAGCGGGCCATCAATCGCTCGCAGTTTGCCAGTAAACCGCTGTACAAAACCGGAGATATAAGGAGAAGGTTTATGATTGAGCCGCTCCTGAGCCTCTTTCAGATAACTATAAGCCTGCTCATAATCCTGGCGAACATAGTAGTATTCGACAAGAGCAAGCTGTGAAAAGATAATCTCGCTATGATCGCCTACGGCAAGGGCAAGTTGTAATGAGGAATTGAATGCTTTGAGCGCACTGGGTGTGCCTTCCTTGTAGGTATAACCAAGTACACGTTTGGCATGAGCAAGGGCAGCCTTGTCATTGTGCTCAATAATTTTAACAGCCGCAACCAGGAAGCGTTTGGCAGTAACCAATTCGCCACGACGTAGATTTAGTACTCCTAAGGTAATAAGAGCAAGCCCTTCATGGTAGCTATGGCTAGCAGTACGTGCTACTTCAATAGCTTGCTCAAGTACCTGACGAGCTTTTTCCCACATCCCAAACCGTAGTAGCGAATCGCCCAGGTTATTGTAGCAATTGGCCATTGCATCAAGGTTGGGAAGCTTTTTGAAATTTTCAATTGCACTCTCGTTAAGGCTGATCACCTGTTCAGCCGACTCTGCTGAACTGTTCTCCTCAAAAAAGAGTGTGGTGGCAAGATTCATCTCTAGATAGCCAAGCAAGCGATAGTCACAACTGCCTTCTACCAGCTTAAGGGCACGGCAGTAGCTTAATTTTGCATTGCCAAAATCGCCTTCAAAATGGGCAACTAACCCTAGACGTAACAGGATCTGTGCCATTAAACGGCGATTAGCAAGGGATTCGGCTTGGCCAAGCGCACGTGCTAAATAGTCGCGCGCAATTGTATATTCATTGATATTGACGTAAAGCTGGGAGAGTTCAAAATAGCCACGAGTAATCCCCTCATTGTCGCTTAGCAAGGTAAAGAGGCGTAATGCCTCAGTAAGCCGAGCCATTGCTCGTGGGTATTGTGATAGGCGTGTACAGGTGGCGCCAATTCTTAGCAGTAGTTCAGCCTGCAGCTTGTCAGGCAGTAGTAATGGCTCGCTCTCATAACAGGCCAGTGCGGCAGCAGCTTCTTCATAACGATTCAGTTCGCAGAAGGCTTCATTGAGCAGACAACGTAGTAGCACCCGCTGTTCGGGATCACTATCACCTTGCTCTAAGGCCGCTTCGATAAGCTCGATCAGTTCATTATATTCGCCAGAATCGAAGGCGGCTTCAGCACGCGCAATAACAGCCGAAAAGGCAGCCCGATCGTGTCTGCGGTCATATGGTTGATCAAAAGCCTTATACCACGGCACTGAACTCTGCTGTGTGCTCATAGATGGCAGCACCGATCACTTTATTTTGATCAAGTTCACAGTTCCGGCCGAAGGCTGCGTTGTAGTAGCAGCAAGTAACCCCGTAATATCATCTAGGGCAAGAGTCAACGTGCCGGGGGTGAGTGGTGTAATGGTACGCATCTCACCTAAAAGTATATCAAAGAGATAGAAATTGCCCTCGCTCATCACAATATAGGCAGTTGTGCCATCTGCACTAAGAGCTGTTGTCATACCTTCAGTCTCTTCAAATAGATGTGCAGAGATAACATTGGCCGTTCCAGGATCAACCACGACAACTGCATTTGGCTTGATATTGCCAGGACGCTGTATGCCACGTGGGCGAGTCATAAAGAGAATCGGCTGTGTGCCGCCACCAGGCAATGGCACCTGGCGATAGACGAGATTGCGTGGACTAGTCAAGGTAGACTGTACCGCGCCACTCGCCATTAACTGGAAACGAGCCTTCACAACCAGTCCAGCACTCTCATAGATTGCATAACTATAAAGATTGCCACTCGAACCGGCGACCAGATAGAGCTCTGTACCAGTGTTATTGAACGCAATATTACTGCCCAATCCTATTACTTCGCCTAAAGGTAGAACAATCTCGTTAGCAGGGCTACTAGTAGGATTGATCACCAATGGTGAGAGTCTGCCATTGCTATGATCAATTTGGTAAAGAAGAATACTGAAGGCTTCATTACCCTTCTGCCAGATAGCCGCCAAGGTGCCACTAGCAGGATGATAATCGATACTGATAAGGCGGTTATCGGCACCATACCGTTCTATCGGAAATATTTTTTCGGTATGTACGATCTCACCACGATGTTGCGTCAAACTCTCACTAGTACGGAAGACATAAATAGAGCTCTTATTAGAGTAGATGGCGTAGCCCGTGTTAGTAAGCGCGACCTGATCCGGCACCCAGTCATTTGTGCCTACCATAGGCACTTCTATACTTGCCACTGTCGTCTCATCACTAAATTTCCCACGCTCATTGGCACGCAGGATATAAAGTTGAGCCTGGGCAGGAGAATCAGCTACTGAACCGGAAACGACCATTGTGCCAGTATCTTTGTTGATGACAATAGCCGTAGGCGAGAAGGAGACCCGTTTTTCATCAACAATATTGCCTGTCGTAGTGTCAAAGGAATAGACGGTATCGCCGACACTACCATCAGCGCGTTGGTAGGAAGCAACAAAGCCGTAATGGCCATCCCGGCTAAAAACCACATTATTGGCAGCCTGTAGTTGGCCAGGAATATTCACTACCGACTTGCTGCCGACCTCTAAGCTGTGGGAAGAGACCGAAATGGTCAACAGCAGTAGAAAACAACCGAGAATAAAGGCAAGCGGTTTTCTGAACATCCCCTTGGCTCCTTTGTAGAACTAGTCCATTGTGTAAGACAATATATCCCTTTCGCGCCCATATTTCAACTGCTATACGGCCGTAAAATTAACCATTTAGGATCTATTTGTGGACGCTCCGGGAGTCTCTCCTATACAGCCATAATTACCTAATACCGCGAGAAAGGTGGTAATTTCACGTAAATGGGTAAGCGCTCTTTCACTACGGGCAGGGTCAAGCGGCGATTCAAAGTCGATATAAAAGAGATATTCAAAAGACCTTTCCCGCAAAGGCCGGGATTCGATTTTGGTAAGATTAATCTTACGCAAGGCAAATACTGAGAGAGCATGGAAAAGTGCTCCCGTTTCATGTGCTAAGCTAAAGACTAATGAGGTCTTGGTTACCTCCTGTGGTACAGGAAAATCAGCCTTATTAGCCGTCTTTGGTATCACAATACCAAAGCGTGTGTAGTTATCAGCCAGTGTAGCAATATCACGCTGAAGCACTTCCAAGCCATAATATTGGGCCGCGCGCTCACTAGCAATTGCCAATTTTTTACTATCACCAGCCTCCCGAATCAACTTGGCGCTACCGGCTGTGTCATAAGCAGGCACCACTTCTAAATAGGCATTCTCTTGTAA
>JBFLVQ010000607.1:0-5863 GCA_040758525.1 Acidobacteriota bacterium | reverse complement strand
GCAAGGATTATTTAGACCCGTAGAAGTTTATAGAGTGGTTCTTAACCGATTCAGGGCTTGTTCTGTTTTATGCCATTTTTTCCTATTTTTCTTATCCATTGGTAGTGTCTTAAGATCATTAAAGAATCTCACAATATCTGCTTTTAGTGCTGGTGTTATATTCTTGAACTTTTCTTTATCTAGTTGTGATAGCAACTTCATATAAGTCTTATCTGTCAGACCATATTCTCCTGCACGAGTAAGTTGACCAGTATCAAAGTCTCTATTTTCGAAATCAAATTGACCGTTCTCTATCTCTTCTAGCAGACGTTTATAATCTCGGCTAACCTGTAGAAAGCTCTCAGCAAAGATACGCTCTGTCTCCAGCGTAGGAGTTTTGAATTCAAGCGCTCGTAGTGGACCTACTTTTGGTAATACACGGAAAAATAATGCTAGCGTCTTCTGCAATAGTGACGGCTTGCGATACTGCTTGCCAAACTCCTGTTCATACTGCTCACGTGAATAGCTATAGACAAACCTTTCCCGACTCATATTAGGAACAAGTTTAGAGATCTCATCCTTTTTAATCTCCCAAGCTACCTTGGTCATATAGGGAATAGTACGACTAACAGCACGTCGGTAGGTGTTAAAGGCAAGGCCTTGGTTAGTAATGACATCACTCAGTTTTATCCCATAAGTCTTGAAAAAAGCCCGCTCTAATACTGGTTTTGCCACCTTGAAGCCAATAAAATTGTGGTAATCCTCACTAGCATAGTTACCACGCGCGACTTGTAAAACATCAAAGCCAAATTCAGCTTTGATATGTGCACTGGGGTTCTGCTCATAAGTAACTAGATCGCCATATTTGCGACGCAATTTGGGGTAATAGATTGGTACAACACGATTGGTGCCCAATGCATGACCACTATTATCAGCAGCATAGTGAGCTAGCGCCCCCAAGGCAAAGGCATATTCATTAGCATCTTGAGATTCAGCAATCAACATCTCGATAAAATCGCCACTGCGCACATAGTGTAATAGGTCACTGAAATACTTATTCGAGAACGGATAATAACCCATATCCTGTATGATACAGCCACCGTAAGCATGCGCGTGTGCATCACGTAGTTGCTCTGGTGTCAGATCAGGAAAGCGTTTAAGCAGTAGTGGTGTGATACGATCCTGCCACAACAGATCGACGAGTGCCTGATGAGCAAGCACCGAATAGCTCGAAGCATTTTCACTCAAGATAAGAACCAGTGTGAGTGCCCATAGCGCGCGATTTGTTATTAACCTTCTTAGCATTACTGTACCTTAAAATTGAAATTGTATCTGAGTAATGCACGACAACTGATTTCACGCCCTTGCAAAGTTGCCGGTTTAAACTTTAGTTGCCGTACCGCCGTAGCCGTTGCCTCATCTAGGCCGAAACCAGCCCAACGCACTATTTCTACTTGACCAATCTTACCATCACGCCGTAAAACTGCCTCTACTTCTACCACGGCAGAGATACCCATCTTGCGTGCTGTTTCCGAGTAATCAGGTTGACGGCGCACTAGCACCACCGGTGATTTAAAACCCTCTTTTTCTCCTTCGGCAGGTACTTCAATAGCTGCGCGATCTTCCTCATCAAGCTGTCGGGGAATAAATTGCTGCTCAAAAGCTTCCCGCAAACGTCGTACATACTCTGGTATACGCCGTACGATCTCTGTTGCTGCCGCTGACTGTGTGGCAGCGAGCGTCTCACCACGCACCTCGACAAAATCAAAATGGCTCAGTTCCCCATTACGAGCATTGATAAAAAAGAGTGCGATGTAGCATTGAGTATAAAGGCGCGTACCTACATCTACGCGTTCTAGCATCTGCACACGTAATGCGACATAGAAGTCAACACCAAGGGCAAGACCCCAATTGCGCGCTTCTGTACGAGTCAAGTTGTAACGATTAGGAAATTGCAGCGAGCGCGTCACTGCGCCAGTCAATGATCTATCCTGTAATGTTAAACCTTCTCGTGTAAATGCTGCTGCTAGTGCAGTAACTAATGGATCGTGGCCCTCTTCGGCGAACAGGGCAAGATTTATCGTTGCCGGTTGCACCGCCGTAGTTATAGATAACAAAAAGAGAATCACGGTCGAGAGTATAATTGCTTTCAATAGAGAACCGTGGCCCGCAGTGTCTCGTTTAGTGTGAGCTGCGGTTTGAAATGAAAATCTTTCTCAAAACTATGTCCATCGATCACACAAGGATACATTAGATATTCTAACTGCGGCGCCGGTAAAGAGCCTATTCCTATCAACCAAGATGCCTTTAATGCATAGTAACCTAGTGTATATGGTACTGGTAGAGGCAGACCACCAATGATATTAATAATCTCAGTTAGCGGTAATTCTCCAGGGCCAACGACATTGTAGATACCACCACGATCATAACGTAGACAAGCAATGATGGCACGCGCCATATCGATCTCATGAATCACTTGGATCATTGGATCAAAACCAAGTGGAATGGGGATATATTGCAGACGTAGATAGTTTGTGAAGTTGTTACGCACATGTGAACCTATGACATGGCAAGGACGCAGAATAATCGTGGAAATATTGGGGTGTTTGTACATCCAGGAACGACAGTAGATATCAAATTCCACTTTATCACTAATTTCAGAATAACGCTGAATAACACGTAGCGGGTAATCCTCCGTGATATAGACAGGGTTGTTAGGGTTAGCTCCATAAACGGTTGCGCTAGAAAGTAACACTACCTTCTTAACATCATAGCGTTCACAGGCATCAAGCAATTTCATTGTCCCAATTACGTTAATGTTATGACGCTCTTGGATCGGTAGGCGAGGATTATCGTTGATCGCCATATGTATAACACAGTCAAATTGACGGCGACGGAAGATATCCTCCAGTTTGCTTTTTGTGATATCAACACGATGATGTTCAACTTTACGTCCTTTGACTGGGCGCAGTGAGTTAAGACCTAGGCCGACAATATCCCAGTTCTTTGGTATCATCTCTGCTACCTGATGCGCCAGCCCTCCAGAAATCCCTGTAATCAGCACTCTCTTGTGTTTCATAAATACCCCTTTCTACTCTACCAAAAGAGGCCCTTGCGTTGTGCTAGTCCATATTTGATATTCTGGTAGATCTTTGACTTGACGATATCGACCTTCTTTTGTATCTCTGCATCGGTGCCGTTGGGATCGCCAGTGAATTCTAGTGGCTCGCCATAGTAGACATAATATTTAGTAGGAAGAGGGATTGTGCCAAGCGGCCCCAGCCAAGGAAAAGTGGGCGTGATAGGAAAGTAGGGCATGCCAAATAGCTTGGCCAGTGTCTCAACATTGTAGAAGGATGGCGCCTGCTCCTCGCCACCAATAACACTAATTGGCACAATAGGTGTCTTGGTCTTAAGCGCCAAGCGCATAAATCCTAGCCCAAACTCCATCAATTGATAGCGGTCATACCAGAGTTTGCCTGAGCCCTTAATACCCTCAGGAAAGACCAGTACACATTCGTTATGTTCCAGTAGTTGTACACAATTTTGTGGATCGCCTAATATTTGGCCATGACGCGCAGCAAAAGTACTCAGTACTGGCAGCGTACCAAACCAGCGCTCGATCATTGCTCGCACCAAACGGGGCGGTTCAGCCTCCATCAACATTGAGGCAGCGATAATCAGGCCATCAATGGGGAGTTGACCACTATGATTGGCAATTAGCAATACACGTCCATTCGGCACTTTCTCGATACCAAAGACTTCTGCACGCCAATAATAGCGGTAGAGCCAAACGGCTAGGGTAATACCATACTTGGCCATCTCTGGATGAAAGCCCCAAGCATCATAGTTAAATTCATTGAGTTTGTTAGGTAATCTCTTGAGGCGGCGTATAACTTCTTTATCAACCGCCGCCTCCACTTGAGATCCGACCAGACGCATCAGCATCTTCAGCATTATTTTCTCTCCGCACTGCAATTAAACTGTCTGCGGCGTAAGTAGGCTATATGATTGACCAAGAGTTATGGTATTGTCAAAGTCTTGCCGAAGAGACCAATAAGGAGCGTACTGGTGCAGGAAATAATCGCGATCGTAGCAGAGAACCGCCGCCTCAATCAGGCCTATTGCCAATTACGCTTAGCTTTACCACTACCACTAACAGTATTACCAGGTCAGTTTGCTATGCTTAAACCGGCTGGCCAATTTGAACCGCTATTACGCCGTGCAATGGCTTTCTACCAGATAGAAACGTATCATAATGGATGTATAGCCGATTTTATCTTCCGTATAATGGGACGCGGCACTGAAATGCTGGCACGATTACGTGAAGGTGAGGCAGTAGAACTACTCGGTCCACTCGGTCAGAGTTTTGCGCTTACACCAGCAGAAGCGGCGGGCGGTGCGTTAATCGTTGCTGGTGGTATTGGTGCACCAGCAGTACTGATGTTGGCTAGACAATTATGCGCACGCAATATACCTGTAGATCTTTTCTTAGGTGGGCGCAGCCAAGCCGACTTGATCGGTGAAGCAGATTTTCGTGCCCTTGCACTAAATCTTACCATCACCACAGACGATGGCTCGGTAGGCGAATGCGGCTTTGTTACTGCACCTTTGGAAAGATTTCTACGCGAGCATTCACAACAACGTTTTGTCATCTACACCTGTGGTCCAGAAGCTATGATGAAACAGACGGTTCGCATTGCTGGTATATATCGACTGCCTATTTATGCTTCGTTGGAAGCCCGTATGGCCTGTGGTTTTGGTGTCTGTGTTGGATGTGTAGTTGAAACTAAAGCTACTGATGCGACAAGTTGTTATCAACGTGTCTGTGTAGAGGGTCCAGTATTTGATGGTTACGAGGTGATTTGGTGAGTTCACAAACACAACCGCATAACGATGCGGATCTTCTCAAAGTCGAGATTGCTGGCATCACTTTTAATAATCCTGTCCTTACTGCTAGTGGTACTTTCGGTTATGGTCTGGAGTTCGCTACTCTGCTTGATCTCAATCGTCTAGGCGGATTCTGTAGTAAAGGGCTTTCACCACAACCTATGAAAGGCAATCCTCCTCCACGTATTGCTGAAACTCATGGCGGTATGCTTAATGCAATAGGATTGCAGAATATTGGCGCACGTGCTTTTGTTGAAGAGAAGCTGCCCAAACTGCGAAATTACCAAACTCAGGTGATCGCGAATGTATTTGGTTACTCATTGGAAGAATACTTAGAGGCAATAGAGATCCTCAATGATGGTGAAGGCATTGCCGCTTACGAACTGAACATCTCCTGCCCTAATGTGAAGCGGGGTGGAATCATTATTGGCAACTCGCCTGCCGCGGCTGCCGAAGTAACTGCGGCAGTCAAGCGTGCCGCACGCCGCCCTGTTATTGTTAAACTCTCACCCAATGTCACTGATATACGAGAGTTGGCCCGCGCCGTAGAAGCAGCAGGTGCCGATGCTCTCTCATTAATCAACACATTAGTGGGTATGTCGATCGATATCTACACACGCCGTCCCCGTATCGCCAATTTGACCGGCGGACTATCCGGCCCTGCCATTAAGCCTATTGCTGTACGTATGGTCTATGAAGCCGCTCAGACTGTGAAGATTCCTATTATAGGTATAGGCGGTATTGCCAGTTGGCAAGATGCAATTGAGTTCTTTATTGCTGGCGCAAGAGCAATACAGATAGGCACTGCTAACTACTACGATCCTACCTGTTCAATAAAGGTGATTGATGGTTTAATTGAGTACTGTCGCACCCAAAAACTGTCACATATTACCGATCTTGTCGGCTCACTAATACGCTCTGATTAAATCTATATATGCTATAGCTAGGCATTGGCTCAAATTGCTCTTCTGGAATTGATCTTGCAGTTGCTCTT
>JBFLVQ010000606.1:0-5873 GCA_040758525.1 Acidobacteriota bacterium | reverse complement strand
TCCTAGATTTAATGGTGCACCAATTAACCGTAACACATTTTGAATCGAAAGCAGGTGCCCCATCTCCTCTTTGGCAATGCCAAGGATAATCTCCTGCCACCCCTGAACCATTTGACGGCGGTTTTCTGGCACCTGTGCTCCGCCCAAAGAGTAAGCAGCATAAAGATATTGAACCATAAGGGCATGCTCGATCTCAGCATCAATGTAAAGAAGGTAGCTGACATAATCACGCGGATCAAATTCCGGTGGGGTAAGTGGCTGAGTAGGAGCTGCCATCAATTGTCTGGCTTCAACCTTGGGTAAAGTTTTTAACCTTTTTAGCTGTGCTAGCACCTGATTTAAGTTGCCTAAATGGCGTTTCATTTGAAAGCGCATGATTCAATCCTTTTGGTTAGTAGTTTTTAAAATGGAACTGGCGGTAAGTTTTTCAAATCAGCGCCAAACTCCCTGATGAAGTTTATAAATTTCTGCATTAAAGAACTATTTAGCACCTCGTTGAGAAAATTTTTGTCACAAGGATCTCTTTAATGTTGGGTCAACTTTCGCAAGCAATGATAATAGAAAAGAAAAAAATTTTCACTTCGTAGAGTTTCGGTAGCTATTGTACGGCAAGCAAATCAAGCTGGTTTGTCGGCCCTCTCTAATCAGATTGGTGCTTTGCAAGATAATCTGTTGAAGGTGTCATGTCAGTAAGATTCTATGGATAGAGCATTGAATGATTTCATAGTGAGAGCTGAAGCTTTCTTTAGTCAGCTCCCTGCTATTGTGCTCAAGCTGATTCTTTTGCTAAAGCTCTGGAAGTCACCTCGCAGTTTGCTCAAACCAATCAACTGAATAGTCAGATCCTGAGTACACTCAAGAAGCTTAATAATAAGATTGTTAGTAGCTCACCTAATACTAAGCCTATGGCGAAAAGAACCGTTAGAAAAGCTAAACACAAATAGTTCACTTGCTCATTAGTACCATCGCTTGCAACTCATAGTGATGAAGCCCCTACCGCTTACCTCGTAAGCATCAAGGGTTCATCCTCAAATTCATCCATACCTATCTCGAATTGCACTCTAAATCCTGATCCTAATCCCTCACCTTTCCCTACCTCTTATCAGACTTCCCTTTCCCGACTCCCATTCCTGCACTTGCCCGCATTGACTCACGAAAAATCTTACTTTAGGGTGGCCGGAAACTCATCCAAAATTAAACCAGTTGTTGCCTTTAGCCTGGGCCAACTGGAGGGAAAGGATGAGACACCCTATGAGTCTTTCGGCCCGCAAAGAATTAGTCGCCAGCTTGGTTGCTCGTTATGCCACTGCCAAACGTAAGGAAAAACAACGTATTCTCAATGAGTTTATTGCCGTGACCAATTATCACCGCAAGTATGCCATCGCGGTACTTAATATTTCTGCGACGGAAAAATCCCCTTCAGCAATTCGTGTTCCTTGCCAACGCCGACGGCTTTATAAATCAGAGGTGAAGGAAGTATTGATTAAGCTTTGGCGAACTGCTAATCAACTCTGCGCTAAACGGCTGGTGCCGTTTTTACCGGAGTTGATCATGGCAATGGAACGGCATGGACATTTAACACTCACCGATGAGATTCGCGCGTTACTGCTTAAGATCAGCCCTGCTACTGTTGACCGATTACTTTTTGATATCAGACATCCTGGTAGAGGACGCGCCATTGGCACAACCAAAGCGGGATCTCTGCTCAAGCATCAAATTCCGATTCGCACCTTTGCTGATTGGAATGATTTGAAGCTCGGATTTATGGAAGCTGATTTAGTAGCCCATTGTGGCACGAGCACGCAAGGTGCATACATCAACACGCTGGTGCTCACAGATATTGCTACTGGCTGGACCGAATGTTTAGCAATTCTATTTCGTGGACAAGAGCATGTGATGATTGCGCTCAACCAGGCTCGCCAATTACTACCATTCCCATTATTAGGGCTGGATACTGATAATGGTTCTGAATTTCTCAATAACGAACTGTTCAACTATTGCAAAGCTGAGCAGATTACCTTCACCCGCTGTCGGCCATATAAGAAAAACGATCAACGTCATGTTGAGCAGGAGAATGGTTCTATTGTGCGCAAGCTCATTGGCTATGATCGCTACGAAGGCGCAGCCGCATGTAAGCAGCTTGCTACACTTTATGGAGTATTGCGGCTTTACATCAACTTTTTTCAACCTTCGTTGAAGCTGGTATCAAAACACCGCACGGGCAGCAAAGTGACGAAGAAATATGATCAAGCACAAACTCCATTTCAAAGAGTAATCGCTGCCACCGATATTAGTGACGAAGCGAAAGAATCATTGCGTGCTGAATATCTCAGATTAGATCCAGTAGAGTTATTAAAACAATTAGAGCTTTTTCAAGATCTACTCTGGCAGTATGCTCATCGTCCTGCTAATTCACCTTATGAAGCATTGACAACTACAGCGGTAAATGCGGCGATAATAAATCAACCGCCAATGGTTGAACTACGATCAAATGCCATTGAGAAGGGCATTGATAATTTTCCTCGCAGATATCGCAGTACTCCAAAACAAAGAGATGGCAGATCATCACCGCGACATTGGAGAACTCGCAAAGATCCATTTGATTTGGTCAACGATCAGATTTATGAGCAATTGGAGTTGAATCCGCATTTAGAAGTAAAGAGCCTTTTCAATGCGTTGCAGTGCCGCTACCCTGGTTTGTTCAAAGATGCTAATTTGCGCACATTGCAACGTCGTGTGAAAGAATGGAGATTAGCGAGAAGTAAATTTTGTGAGGGAGTTTTGTTACCTGAAACTTCGTTGTTATGCCAAGAGCTAACAATTGCGTTTATCGCATTATTGCCGAGCCAGCAACTATTTTGTTATTTTATTAGGAGAAGTCAGGCAGCATGGCCCGACTTCTCCTAGTTGCCGTATTCGGCCCCCTGATAGGCGCTCGGTTGCCCTGTCTTCCTTCAGGGTCATGACAATCTTAGCAAGCAATTTTGATTTACTAAAGTTGTTTAATTGATAACCAAGGATGAGCTACAACATCTAAAGTAAGATTTTTAAATGAGTCAATACGGTCAGGATTTATTATTTTCGCTGATCAGTGGTAGGGATGACTTAGTAACTATGTTGGTCAAGCACATCCCAGAAGCTGATTTACGTAGGTATCTGGTAGGTGCAAGATTGATCGCCAAGATTGCTGATAAGTATGGTAAGGAGGTATTGCCCCAGAGGAATAGGGTGATCAATGGGGTGATTGAATTGGTAGTTAATCAATTTGCATAGTGTGGGGTGTAAAGGGTGTGATGCTCTCCAGTTGAGCGGGGGCTTGGCTGGAAAGTATGCTCATGCTGCTGTTTCTTTTAATTCACTAGGATGCAATGAAAGATACTCTCTCACTTCCAGATTCATCCGGTCTATTTCAGCGAGATAACCTCCGGCTGATAGCCGATAATTCTGTGGATTGGTTTCTACTCGACGCAATATTTCCACTTGCTGCTGAAAATACCTGATGCGTTCCTTGGTTGCTTCAAGTTCTTGATCATTGTGAATCATTGCTAATTACCTCAACTATTCCTCGCAGTGTTTTGTCTCGTTTGATCTGCCAGTATTCTATTGCAGCTTGCTCTCCATCGATCGCGGCTAGTCGGCGAATCCAGAAAACACTGGCCCTTTCTACATTCTGTGCAGCCTGATGGTTAAAAATAATAGCTGCCTCACCGCTGACTGGCTTGAGTCAAATGAATCCTCCATCAACATGAAGATGTCTACATCTTTAGGCTCAGCTTTAGCTATAACAAATGAGCCGAACACAATAAATCTTGCCTCTTGTCCCGTACTCAAAGCAAGATTATAGATGCGTTCTAGTCGTTGCCCAACAAGACGCCGTTGTATACTTCCGCTTGCGAAATGCTGTAACACTTCAGCCAATTTAGCCTGATGAATGCCGATAGGTATCTCCATTGCTGTCAAACTCGGGCCATTTTTTCATCTCTTTATTTAAACTGGCTACCTCTTTCTACGCCGCAGGCGGCAAATCCGGTCCATGCTCCAAATGTGCCAAATACCTCTCATACCTCTCTCGCTCTTTCTTGCGCTTCAAGTGCGGGCCATTGATTTCTTGGATAAGACGTTTTAACTCAGCATCTTGCTCTGGAGTAAGGAGCTTGATCTCCGGTGCTTTGATCAAGGTGAAATTGCGCTTGATGGTTTTCTTCTTCTTGGCCATAAGGATAGGGTACTAAGATGCAGAGGGCAGGTCAACTACCTAACCCATCCCAACAACCGCCCTAGTAATCTTACTATCACACCTCGCCTTGGTTGTCCCGACGACATTGACGACATTGGCGACCCAGATGCTCGTGACGATCTTGATGCTCCTACTTCCCCACTATCAATATCCTTCTGAGTGAGCTGGCCTGGCGGTGGCCATTTGCGTAGTGGCGCGACATCAGGTTTATGAAGGTGAGTGGAATGAGTATGGGTGGTATGAGCATGTTGAGTGTGGTGATTGGTTGAGCCAGGAATTTTCATAGAGGCTTATTGTACTCTACTTATTTGCTAGCGCAATACCAGCATAACTAGGCGCTATATTGTTGACAGGATAAAATAGGTAATATGATAAGTTATTCACAAAAACGAAGTAAAGGTATAGATTGGTATGGGATGGGTAAATGATGTATTAAAAGGGTTAAAAGAAGGAAAAAAGGTGACCGTAAGACCGTTTGGTGGCTCAATGAAAGGAAAGATTGAGAGTGGCCAACTAGTAACGCTAGTGCCGATTAATTTCATTGATATAAAAGTTGAGGATATAGTATTGGTGAAATGGAAAGGCAACTATATACTTCACTTAATAAAGGAGATTGATAATGGTAAGTTCTTGATAGGAAATAACCTTGGAAAAGTAAACGGGTGGGTTGATGGCAAAGATATACTGGCCAAAGTTATTGAAGTCACTGATTATAAAAACTACAGTGCCTAACAAAACACGACAACTAGTATGGTGATTACGCAACGTTCATTCGAGTTGCTTACAATGTGCCTTATTTAATCCATATCACCTCGCATTTGAACCTATGGAAAATGGAAAGGGTATAAAGAGGTTAATGCAAAAACAGGGATATATAATTTTCAGGTATTCAATTTTATGTATCTTTGTACTTATGGTTGTCCATCACGCAAAAAGTATAGCCTCAAAAGAAACAGGCAATACTATTTCTGGCTATAGGGCTTGGACAAAGATTAATTTAAGACCGGTAAAAATGGATAGGGCGACTGCCAGAGCCTGTAATATCGTTTTAGAAGAATATAACAGTATACACAGAGAAAAATATATAACTGTCTATGTAAATGATATTGGTAAAAAATCCATGATGAGTGAAAGATATCCTAAGTTTCCTTTAGGATCTATCATTGTTAAAGAAAAGCTTAATGAAGCAAACTCCTCCACACCTGAACTACTAACGGTGATGATTAAGAGAGAAGAAGGGTTTGATCAGACAAATGGTAACTGGGAATATGCTGTATATGATGGCGTCGGTGTAAAAGAACAAGCTAGTGGTAGGTTAGAAAATTGCCAGGATTGTCACATTTCCAGAAAGGATACAGATTATATTTTTAGAGAATCTTGGGGGGAGCGCGAGGGGAAAATAATCTCCCTCAAATTCATTGAGGGAATACATTTTCCCCCTCGTAGCGCCGCATAAGTTAAGCCCTCCATTGTAATTCTAATGGTGGTATAATAGGGACTATAGAGAGTAAAAAGAGCATGCCGATACTGACGCTAATAGCTAAAGCAGAAACAACTCCAGAAACAGAAGCCGTTTTGCTTAATGCTATGCTGGCGGCAACGAAGGTGTATAATGGGCTGCTCTGGAATTTACGCC
>JBFLVQ010000605.1:0-5874 GCA_040758525.1 Acidobacteriota bacterium | reverse complement strand
ATACTGGCCAGATCACACTAAAGAGCAAATAATCAAAGAGATCATCTCTGTTATCTGCAGTAAAGAGAACAGTCAAGGCGATAAACAACAGAGTAATAATCAAGTATATTTCCAACAAAAGAAGCATCGCCAACTCCTTACTAGAAGAGTTTCTTAATTTGTCTAATGAGATATGAGGCGAGAAAAACCAGCGCCTCTGCTAATAGAGCAATGATAATGATCGGCCAGCCGATAACAAAGAACCCAAACTCTATTGCTACTTCGTCTATGTCAATATACTTGTTGAACAGCGCGCACAGCGCAACTACCGGGATACCAATTGTGAGGTATATCAAGACGTAAAAGATCATGCGCTTGCCCTTCTATACAATTCTGTTCGAGGTCGCCTTCACTGATAGCCCCTGATGCTAAAGGATAGAATGAGCCAATCTTGATCATCCCATCATTACATACTATTTTAGCCAAGCCGCACCCGCCAATGCTGGCAGAGTGCAGCCAGTCATACAAAACAGCAGTAAAAGCTAAAAATCCAACTCAGCCGAATTAGAAACGACACCTCCAATAATTACGGTTACCAGGTTTGAGTTTGATAGAGTAAATTGATACACCTTCGGCAAAGAAGGTTGGACACTTTGGCAAAGTAAAATGGCCCACCCATAACCAAAAACAGCTACTCTATAACCACAAAGAAACGGATGGAGGGCTGTATGGAATGGAGTGTAAAAGTGAAACTATTTGAAGAAATACGCAGAGAGTATGAATTTGGTGAAGGAACCATCAAAGGAGTAGCAAAGAAATTAGGTGTGCATAGAAGATTAGTGAGACAAGCAATAGCAAATGCGTTACCACCAACAAGAAAACCTCGACAGTGGCAACGACCAAAGATCGATCAAGTGAAAGATTTCATAGAAGCCATACTGATATCAGACCGCAATGCCCCTCGTAAGCAGCGTCATACAGCGCATCGGATTTATCAAAGGATAAGAGCAGAGAAACCAGAAATTAGTTTATCTGAATCATCGGTACGACATTATGTTTCAATGCGCAAACAGGTATTAGGGCTGATAGGCAGAGAGAGTTTTGTGCCTCAACACTATGATTGGGGCGTAGAAGCACAAGTAGATTGGTATCAAGCGATTGCTCAATTAAATGGAGAAATGCAAACAGTTGAAGTTTTCTCGATGCGCAGTATGGCTTCAGGAGCAGCATTTCATCGGGCTTATCTCAGAGCTACACAACAAGCTTTCTTTGAAGCACACGAATTAGGCTTTGAGTATTTTGGTGGTGTGCCTCATCGCCTTCGCTATGACAACTTGAAAAGTGCGATAAAGAAGATCTTACGAGGGCATAGTAGAGAAGAAAACACTCGCTTTATTGCATTTCGCTCGCATTGGAAATTCGCTTCAGAATTCTGTAATCCTCAAAAGGGAAATGAAAAAGGTGGAGTGGAAGCAGAAGTGGGATACTTTCGTCGTAATCATTTTGTGCCTGTACCAGTAGCAAAAGACTTAGCTTCACTAAACGAACAATTATTAGTAGCTTGTCGTGAAGATCAAAACCGTATGATAGCACACCGAGAGCAGTCTGTTGGTGCAGGAATGCTAATAGAACGTGAGCATCTGTTAGCATTGGCAAACGAGCGATTTGAATTGGCAGAAATAAGTTTTCCCATAGTCGATAACAAGGCTCGGGTAAAGTTGCGCAATAATTGGTAGTCTGTGCCTGTCAAAGCTGGCATAAAAGTGATGGCACGATTATTACCGAATTTTGTTGAGTTATGCTATCAAGGAAAACTAATTGCTCGTCATGAGCGATGCTATCAGCGAGGACAGGAAATTCTCGATCTTGAACACTATCTTGATGTGCTTGAACATAAACCAGGAGCATTTCTGGGTTCAAAACCTTTACAACAATGGCGCAAATCAGGGTGTTGGACAGCAGAATTTGATCAACTATGGCAAGCGTTACAAGAGCGTTTAGGTAAACAAAATGGTAGCAAAGCCATGATTGAATTGTTGCAACTGGGTCGTAAATATAGTTATCAGCAGCTCCAACAGGCTATCAGCAAAGTGTTGGAGTTTGGTTGTTGTGATGTCGCCGCAATTCGCCATTTGCTGACATCCAATGAACTAACACACCAAGTGGCAGAACTTATTGATGTAGGTATCTTGAGCCAGTATCAGCGACCATTGCCTACAATAACTCCTTACAATCAATTATTGGAGGTAAGCAGATGAGTAGAGCATTGGAAGCAAGTTTAGATGAGGCGATGGTCCAGCAGTATTGTAAGCAATTGCGTCTGCCTACATTGGACTACCTATACAATGAGAAGTCAGAAGGCAGGCCAGATAAGCTTTACTGTTGCAGTAGTAGCAAAAAACTGGGCAGGTCGTATGCAGCGTAGAGGGCGTAGGATGCTTGCCTTTGCTGTTTTTGGAATCAGGACAGAGCTTAAAGATATAGCTGAAATTTACAGTCGCCGCTTTGGCATAGAAACCAGCCATAGACAAATGCACCAACCTCGTGGTCGTACTTCATCTCGCTCACCGGTATTGAGAATGCTATTTGTCGCCATTGCTTTTATGTTGAGAAATCTCTGGGCCTACCTGCACTGGACTGTTGTTGCTGTGCCCTGTCAGGGTAGTCGTCAACTTCGCGCTACTGTTTTTAGTTTGGAACAGATGCTTGATTGGATTTCCAGTATCTGCAAACAGCATCTTTGCACTTCTCATAAGCTATCCGTTGGTTATCCATTAGAGGATTGTTTTCATTATGTTTAGCGCTTTGCGATCTACTGAAATTCCTCAGAATGTAAATCGTAAGCCAAGCTGGAATTGCCGCGCAGTAAAGGCGTTTCGATGGCGTGTGCGCGGTACAATGAAGCGCCCATCCTTTTTTGGTGGCAGCGTAAAATTGCCTTGCACATCGGGTGGAAAGAAGCGGTCCACTTCACTTATGTTGACACGGTTAAAAAGATTAAAGACTTCGGCAATAATTTCACCCTTAAATCGATCTTCTACTGTAAAATTGCGGCTAAGTCGTAGATCAATATTTGCAAACCCTGGCTTAATACCTGCGTTACGTGCGATGCTTGTTGGCCGATCGCCAGGTAGAAAATCCCCATTACCGTCTATATCTATACCAGTAAGCAGATTGTATGGTTGCCCTGACTCTAACGTAATGATCGCAGCAAGTTGGTAATTGCGCAGTAGTGGATTACGCCCATAATTGAGTTTCCAAATACCTGAAAAGACAAAGCGGTTGCGTATGTCCTGTAAGGAGAGTCCTCGTTCGCCACTCAGATCCAGCGGGTTGGCAGTCTCCTGCAAATCTGGGCGCACATCTGTGAAATTATCGATCGCTTTAGAGAACGTGTAACTCACCAGCAATCCTATTCTGTTAATGAAAGGACGATAGAACTCAATTGTAAAGCTATGGTAGTAGCTGTCAAAAGCGGTTTCCAATTCCAGTACATCGCCACGTTTGGGATCGATCCTTCCTGTTATTGCACCCAGTATAGGATTGCCTGGCACAGAATTTATAATCGGATTGATATTACGCAAGGCGGGAAGCTTGATTCCTCTCACAAACTGATAATTCAATGAGATTGCATTTGCCTTAAACTGGTAGCCTAAACCTAAGCTTGCCTGCTGTGTATAACTGTTACGGGTATTCGAGTCAAAAGGAAAAATACGGCTCAATTGAAGAATGAAATTTAAATCAGCAGGAAGACGATCCGAGTTAGGAAAATGGCGTCCTGGCTGGGCATAGGCAGTTATAGAGAAAGGGAACGGTAGGATAGCAATATTATAAGCACCCGAAATAGTAGCTTCGCTTTCAAATATACCTTCAATCAGCGGTACACCGAAAAAGAGTCCATATGATCCACGCAGAATTAGATTGGCATTAGGTATTTGGTAAGAGAAGGCGAGACGTGGACTCAGATTACCATTGTTCTTTGGGATGAAGATGACTCGATTCAGGTCGTAACGCAGGCCTGCTTTCAACAGCATTCTTGTCGCCAGCTTGATATCTTGCTGATAAAAGGCAGAAAATTGCCTTACCAGACTGCCCAGTTTCGTATCTCCAAATCCTTGTATGTAAACATCAGGAAAAGCTAATTCGGCAAGCGGCAATTGGCGTGGAAAACCTGGGAAGAGGTTGGGTAGTTGTGCTCCCAGAGTTGTTAAAAAGGCGCGTTGTGCCGGGGTACGCAGACGTGGGTCAAAACTCTCTAAGGCTGTGAAAGTAGGTAATCCGCTACGGTCCAACAAGGTAGTGAAATCGAAAGGTCGGAAGAAAGCAAAACCACCAGGAAAAAGTGAGAGATTCTTCTTTGGCACGCTTAAATAGAGATAATCAACGCCAAAACGGATCTGGTTACGCCCACGCGATAGTGTGGTATTGTTGACGATCTGATAATCGTTCTGTAGACGTACTTGTGGCAGAACTGCTCCACGTCCAAAGCCAATCAGCCCTTCTGGTGCGAGAATGCGAACCTGTGGACCATCGTCGAGAGGAAGCACTTGCTGTTTTCGCCTGCCAAAAAGGAACCGGGTTTCATTAACCCACTGCCGACTTGCATTGATATAGGTGTTGTTGATGGCAAGCGATTTATCTTTGAGCCTCTGCTTGCCACTACTAGTATCGCCAATGAGTCCGCCAAAAGGTTCAAAACCATCATTAAAGGTAGAGCTGGCATTGAAACGGACAAAAAGATTATCGTTGGGTGTTAGCCGTACGTCCCCACGAGCCAGCAGCGAGGTTGTACCAATGGAAAAAGGGATTGGACCATTGCGAAGTAGAAATCCTTGCTGGCGTGCTGATGTGATCGATTCGTTGCTGATTGTAACAATATTATTCTGTCTTACAGATAGGCGCTCAAAGGCAGTGAAAAAGAAAACCCTATCCTGCTTTATCGGGCCGGAAAAGGTGGCACCAAATTGGTACTGCGCGAACTGCGGATCAATATTGGCAAAGGCGTTGCGCGCGCTTAACTCATCGTTGCGCAGAAAAGAGAAGAGACTACCATGGAATTCATTACTACCCGATTTCGTGACGATATTGATTATGCCCCCAAGCGCACGCCCAAACTCCGCCGAATAACTATCGGAAACAACTTGAAATTCTTGTACCGCCGCCTGACTGTAAATGGAGCGAACGGCACCTGGTCCAGGATCGTTGTTGTCTAGACCATCAATCGTAATGTTATTGAAACGCCCCGATTGCCCATTAAAGGAGAGTCCAGAAGAGGCAAACACACCCTGGGAAGGTAGGCGATCAACAGAAACACGCGCAGCCGTGAGAGAAAAATCAAGAAAGTCACGACGATTGATTGGCAATGTATCTATACGCGTGCCATCAATATTTGTACTGTTCTCAGTCTGTCCTAGTAAGGTAAGATTTTGCGATTTAACTTCGACAACCTCCTCTGTCTTATCAATACTAAGGATAAAATTGAAGAGTATAGTCCTACCAAGCTCTAAATCGAAAGAGCGAGTTTGGGAAGCGAAACCTTCTTTTTCAATGGCCATCTTGTAGTGGCCAGGGGGAAGCTGTGAAATGAAAAATTCTCCTTCTGAGTCCGTGACAATTTCGCGCCTTATATTGGTATGTACATTGCGTACTGTAACAACTGCGCTTCCAACTAATCCCCCTTGTTCATCAGACACCGTGCCAGCAAGATTGGCAGAAGTGGAGCCTGCCGACTGTCCTTGTGCTGCCGTTCCCACCGATGTAAGGAGAAGATAAGTCAGTATTAGTTTGAAAATGAGTAAGGGTTGCTTTGTTAAGCGCCAGCATCTGTCTTTACAGACAAAAAGCCTATAGGAAGAAACTTGTAGAAAGAACATAAACCTATCCCTCTTAGCATTT
>JBFLVQ010000604.1:0-5904 GCA_040758525.1 Acidobacteriota bacterium | reverse complement strand
TCATAAGATTGCCCAATTCATCACGTCTTTTTATTGGTAGACTGATGTTGAAATCACCAGCAGCAACACGCTTTGCTGCTGTTATAAGCAGACCAACTGGACGTGTAAATTGTAGAATCAATATTAATGAGATAACGCTACAAATAAATAACAGTACTCCAGTAGTAAATAGACGACTGAGCGATAAACCACGTAGCTCTTCTTTAAGATCATCGTAATAAACAATAATAATATAACCATTACTATTAGTATCAGGTCTGTTTGGGTTGGTAATTAGGCAAGGAATTTTGTACAACTCATAGCTCGATTTAGCACTCACTTTACTGCTATCAGTCTCTTGATCGAATGCACCATAACCGAGCTCGGTAAACTGTTTTGTAATATCTGTCTCAACCGAGCTACCTTTCACTGCGCCAGCAGAATTGACTACCAAGATACGTTGTACATGGGTTGCGTGGGCAGGTTTGATATTCCCATTGTGAAGCTGTTGTTGTTTCTCTTTTTCCCATAGAGCCTGTAGATTCTGATCGTTTATTAGAGATTGTTGAGCAATATTGATCGCTAGAACAAACTCTTCCCGCTGTCTTTGCACCTCTTCAACAATACTTCTGACAGCTCGACGGCTAAAGCCATAGGTTACGGCTGTTGCTGCTACTGCAGTCAAGATAAGTATAGTAGCGATGCGAGTGCGGAAACTGTAAAACGGAATAAGTTTCATAAGCCTTCTCCGGTTATAGACAAGGAAAGATTCTACCAGCTCCAATGATTATTTTGTCATATCAAGAATTAGGCAGCAAAACAAGCTTAACTTAAAACTGCCAATAGTAGCCAATAGGTTGCTACAAGATAGTCTGTAGGATCAGATAAGCAGGAGATTAGCATTATTACGAATCGTAATAATGCTCTATATTAATGCTATTTTACCGCATGAATTCTATATTTCTATAGTTTTCCGCATATATTGTAATTTTGCTTAATATTTCAGAAGAAATAGCGATCGAGTTGTGCTATACTCGCCCACATACTTAAATTTGATTACTCAGACAGTCAGAAATTAGACACTTTGTACTCCTAATGGAGTGCAATTTTTTCGATTCCACAGAATCGAGGTGTTCTATGAGACGTGGACTGCTCACCTTAGGCGCTACATCTGTAGCGCTAACTCTTTTTTACGCTCTATCAACGGTTTCTGCCGATAGAGCTACTCCCCCAAACAATGCTGCCGTAACAGTACACTTTGATGGACTACAGTTACTTTGCTACGGCAATGAAGGCCGTATGACCTCTGTAGTACTAGATGCCATACACCACTCACCCACCCTTACTGTAACACGTATTGTTGAAGGTAAGCGCAGTGTAGTGATGACACGTAAGGGTGACCAACTACGTATGCCCTGGATCATTGAGGTCGAGGGGGCAGCACGTCCCATTGAGCGTTATCAAGCTGCCTCAATGTACAATGATCCAAAGGATTGGCATTGGGTGATGAGTTTGGATGAAGTGTATCCTGGTCGCACTTTCACCATTCGCGAAGAGAAGCCTTTTGGTAAAGTGCATTTCTTGGCTGGTACATTTCATGCGACTAAATTAAGCAGACTACCAGTACGCTTCTATGCCGCCAATGGTGATAACAGTCAGGTGCTACCTTTTAAGCGTAGAGCAGCGGCACCAGCCGCAAGTATCGATCTCAATCCAGGCGAAGCACTCTTATTGAGAAGTGAGCGGGAGTTGTTACGATTTGAGGTCAAAGAGGGTGTGCAGTATGAGGTATCCCTTACTAATCTGCCGCCTCCTGAACATGCTGGCTTTGATCACTTCTTGTATTATTATGAAGTGATTCAAGAACCATTACCTAGATACGTTCCCTTTTATGTAGAGCAGGCAGCTTTTGCTCCTGACCCATTGTTTTGTGGAGTAGTTGTTGCCAGTGCCACTACACCATATCCATAAGCTTATCTGCCACAGACTAATGGTTTACGAGCAATGGCGAAGCTCATAAAAGTGTTGGTACGCTCACAGCGTTGTGATGCTTCCTCTTCATAATGTTTGTAGAGCGCCATCGCCTCACGGGCTTCATCATCACGTTGTCCTTGTAGCATCAAGGCTTCATAAAGTCCTTGATGTAACTGGCTGAGTAGTAGACTTTGCTGAGTGTTGGCTTGTCTAGCAAATACTATCGCCTGACGATAATAATCGGCTGCCTGGGCATGTTTCCTAGCCAATGCTTGGGTACGAGCATAATAACCATAGGCCATCATACGTACCCTTGCTTGTTGTTTCGGCTCAGCGACTTTATCAGCCAAGGCAAGCGCCTGCAGAAAATAGGCTTCGGCTTCATTGAAGCGCCGCTGTCCAGTGCGCACTACCCCTAAATAAGCCAAGCTATGGGCGAGAAGAATGCTATTTTGGTGCTGTTGGGCTAATATCAGGGAACGTTGTAAGAACTCTTCTGCCTGTGTAGAACGACTAACCATGAACTCGCTTAGACCAAGCATTTGCAATCCTGCCATTTGTTCCACTGGTCTACCCAACCTAGTAGCCAACTCTACCACCTTAGCAGCATACTCTCTGGCCTGAACATTGTTATCTAATATATGGTAGGTATTGGCTAATACTAAGGTAGGCGATACCTCTAAATCTGGTCTATTAGCTACTACTGCCAATCGATTGGCTTCCTGTAGCATAAAGATAGCTTGATCGAAGACGGCTTGGTCGCTTAAAAGTCTACCATTCAAATAGAGTAGTTCGCTCTCTCCAGCAATATCACCAGCTCTACGCGCTGCCTCCATCGCAGCTGGCAATAAGGCTTCTGCTTGATCATACTCTCTTGCTTTTACTAACTCACGAATGGCCTCAATAGTGGCAGGTTTGGCTGATCGCTGTGCTACTCTAGGAAGACTCTGATTGGGAGTGAAAATAACTAGATAGCCCAGTGATGATACTACCAAGAGAAACAGTCCTGCTGCCAATGTTAGCAAGGGAGTACGATAGTGTGTGGTAAGTTTAGTAATAAAGGATTGAGGGACATCTGCGACACTATTAATGACAGGCATGGGTACATCCTCCACGATGGCATCTGCAGAGGGTTCTAGTAGTTTTACAACACGCTCTGGCAGTACCACCCGGTGATCGCGCATTACCAGCAAATAGCGGGTGAAACAGCTACGACATTGCTCTAAGTGCTGTTCACACCTCTCCTTCTCTGCTTGGCAGGATAGGCCAAGCCAATATTGCAGTATGTCGTGATCGTCGTAGCAGCCGTTTGACTGCTCCGGCTCTTGTGGCCAATTCACACTATGCATGCGACTATTAAACGGTGTTTTTCAGAAAAATTTATGCTTCTTGTACCCGGCTTTTGCACCATCCCGACATGATGCTTAGCATACCCCCAGGAAAGCATACCCATTATAACCTAATTTATATATTAATTAGTAGTCGTATAGTTACGGTTATTATCGCTTTTATACTTCAATACAGCCAGATATTTTTCCGTATTCCATACCTATAATACTCAATCATAGGTAAGAAACTACCTTTACAGTAACTCTCCAAGTAGTTTTACTGACGCTATTAGATCAAAGTAAGTATACCTTCTTGTTCTTAATTAAGATTTTCCATAAGATTGATGCTGCTTTATCAAAAGAATTAAACGAGGATAACAATGAATAGATTATTTAAATCACCTAATGTCCTCGTACTGAGACAGAGTGCCAGCGATGGTTTGATACTGATTCACCAAATAAATAAACGGAGACATTATTTAGATAAGCAGCAAGCCGCTTTATGGGTAACTTGGGAGAATGGGCAATCTGATGCAAATCTGCCGAGCTATACTGCTCAAGCACTATTATATGAAGGGTTCCTTTCTACAACTACTAGTGCAGATAAATCACCAATAGATGTTACAGCATTTGACCAGATTGTCCCGTTAATAGAAGAGAATCATATAAGATGGTATGCAGAATCACCAGATTTGGTTATATTATTTAACACAAAACTGATGAAGCAGCATAACCCTTTGTTGACGCTGGCACCTTATGGCAGTTTGTGCTGGCATGGCATAACCCGTGGTTGGTCTATTGGTAGGATTCGCGATAAAGCTATACGAGTCTTTGGATATGATGAGGTTCTCACTTTTTTAAAACGGTTAATTAATTTAGGTTTTATTCAGACAATTCCCCAGCTTAATCAAATTAATTTGCCAACCGAAGAAATTACTAAAGAATTTCAAGCCCCTGAGATTCAATTTCAAATGAGACAAGCGGCCATTCCTTGGTATTGCTTATGGGAGATCTGCTCAACCTGCGATCTACGCTGTAAGATCTGCTATTTACCGAATTTTACAGAGCACGGCCCGGACCTGAAACAGACCCAAGAAATAACCCAGCAGATCATAGACTCTGGTACTCTTTATGTCTGTTTGCTAGGTGGTGAAACGTTGCTACGAAACGATCTAGAACAGATTATAAATCAACTTCATAGATCTGGCATTTATACTAAAGTGATTAGCAATGGACAAAAACTAATCTTAACTCGCGCCTTGGCCCTAGCTAAGGCTGGACTTAATCAGATTGAGATCAGTTTTGATGGATTAAGCCAACAAACCCATGAGGCTTCAAGAGGCCCTGGAACTTATGCTAAAGCGATTCGGGCAGTTTATAATGCACAGCAAGCTGGCATTCCCCGTCAAGGCATGGTTTGGACTATTCACACTGGTAATTTTGCTGAGTTAGTAAGGCTACCAGAATTTATGCATAATCTCGGCTTACAAGAATGTTATCTTAGCCCTTTCAAAAAGACTGGTTTATTAGGAGCATTAGCGGCTTTCAACCCTATCGATATTACGGCTCGGCAGCAGATTATCGCTCAAATAAATTATTGGAAAGAGAGTTTTCCTGAGTTAACCATTGTATTAATGCCAGAATGTTCTTGTGGAAGGACTAGTGTCGTGATTGGATATAATGGTGATATAAGACTCTGTTCTTTCTCATATAGCAGTGTTGGTAATGTCTACCAAACACCATTACTAGCAACCTGGCATGCACTCGAAGAAGGGTTGGCAGAAAGCGGTCCACTAGGATATTGCGCGCCAAAGAGCACGCTTCAGCCTGCCAGCTCAACTAGACTTCCTATAATAAGATTATGACCGAGAAACGTAAGCAGAATTTGCAAGAGTTAATAGCAAAGGAGGTGGACCTGCTCTACCGGCTAGAGAAGGGCTATCGTGTGGAAACTGATGTGATCCGCAAGGCCAAGTTGGAAGCTGATATTGAAGAGCGTAAAAAGCTTATCGAGCAATATAATAGTGAGTTGCAAAAGCTGATAGTCGGGCTTGAGCAGAGCCGCAAGCCTATCCAGCAAAGTAATGGCGATAGCAATAATAGTAGTATCCTAGCACTAACAGATAAGAACTTTGTTAGCGAGATACTATTTTCAAAAATACCTGTACTAATCTATTTTTATAGCTCTAGCAACACTTTAAGTATCATGACTGCGATCCTTGGAGAAATTGCTCAAGAGTATGCTGGTAAGTTAATAGTTGGAAAGACAGATCTCAATAAGAATATCGCCATTTCAATAAAGTTCAACATACTTGCCACGCCAACAACGCTACTTATTACTAATGGAATTGAACAGCAGCGTATTATCGGGCTGGTTAGTAGAGCCAAGTTGACAACTATAGTATCGAAAATCTAGACAAACTAGACCGGCAATTACAACAAACATTTGAACAACAGCCTAAGAGTTTTTCGAATTTAGATTAATTCGACCAACAGGAGTATAAGCATCCTCAAACGTTAGGCGTGCGCTAACATGATCTCCACAGATAGCTATCCAATTCAATAATTTTTTAAGCTCAAACATACTAAAGTTAATAAGTATATGTCCTAGTTTAATGTGTGT
>JBFLVQ010000603.1:0-5923 GCA_040758525.1 Acidobacteriota bacterium | reverse complement strand
GTTGTGAAAATCCTCTTAAAACCGACTCACATTTATTAAAGGTTGGTAGAGCCGCTTATCAGACTGATGATCAAGAGGCGCTACAATATTTGAAAGGATTAGATATTGTACCAGTACAACGAAACAATGGTATTGATGCATTGCTAAAATCGGAAATTGCTAATAGTCCTATTCCTATACGTGTTCAGCGTCCTGGAGAATCACTCTTAGCGGCTGCGCTCTCTTTATATAGAGCAGCAAAAACCAAAAAAGCTTCGATAATGTTGGTGATCGCAACTGAAATAGGATTAGATATTGATATTAGCGCGTCACTACCTAGAGAAGTTTATATTGTTGATGCTACAACCAATGCGGTAGAAAAACTTATACGAAAACTTCTCGCAGATACCAATAACAACTTATACCAGCTAGCAAAATAGATTAATCAGATTTATCGTGAACTTGCTGAGCTTGCAGATAGCGGCTAGCGGCTTTCAGGAAACGGGCTCGTAGATCCGTATCAGCGATCTGCTCTGCACACTGTTCTAAAACCGGATCTGGGGTAGGTGGTGAAGGTATTAAGACAGCTTTTTGTGATTGTGTTAATGGTACAACACTGGGATCAACAGAGAATTCCACTCCTGTTACTACTGCTGAGCCTAACAATGTATTTAACTTGAAGAGGATTTGGCCTGATATCTGTTCTAGTTGTCGCTGCCAAGTCTCATCAATAACCGCAACAACAAGGGTTTTACGATTGAGACGGATAGGTAGGCTGATACGTGCGATCGCTTCTCCTACTGCCATACGCCAAGCAACGAAGCTAGCACTCTCACATACATCTTCATTGTTCTGCGCCAGCCGTACCAGGCTAGGCAAGAGTTTGATGATGCCATCCATTAGTGAAGAATGAGCAGGGAGCAGATCTGTTCCCTGCTCTCAATTCTTTTTATTTGTGCCATTGATTATATCAGCCGTACGCGGTTCTGGCTTGTTACCTGGTTGTACGACAATGCCCTGCGTCTGACCTTGTAGCTTAGCACTAGCAGCTTTTGCTGCCGCTGCTCTGGCTTCATAAGCTTTAGCTTTAGCCGTTTCGATCTCAGCTTTTGCTGCCTCAGTAATCTTTGCTGCTTCGGCTTGAGATGGTATTGAGCTATCGAGTGAGATATGACGATTGAGATAATCGACGATATGACCTTCAGGGTTTAAGTAAAGCCGTAACTCGCCTAGGCTCTTGGTCTGCTGCATAGCATAAGCAATAATTGTATTGCCTTCACGTTGTGCCGGTGGCGGTTGATGAGAATTGTTTGCCCCCAAGATAATATCAATACCAGAGTTCTCCTTGATCAACTGTTTAATATTATCGAGTGGCATATAGGCAAGTACTACGACTAGATCAACCTGTGGACGAACTTCTGGCAAAATCTTTTTCAGTCTCTCAGCGGGATCGGCAAGACCAAAACCATTCTTTAGCTCTATACCTGTTTGACTAAGACCAATAAAGCCAACCTTAAGCGCACGCTTGCCATTGCGCTCAGGGAAGCGCTTACCTTCGATTTCGCGTATCAAGTAAGGCTTGGGAGTAACCAGTTTTGCGCTATCAGTGCTAACAGCAGTGGGAGTGACCAGATTAGCAGAAATTAGATCTGTTACCGTTGGTGTATCTTTAACCCGTTTCTCATATGCCTGCTCGGCAAAGACCATACTGGCATAGCGCAAGTCATAAAAGGAGAGATTAGCGACATCCAGCCTAAACTGACTAAAGCCTTTTAGCATCCAGTCATTCATAGTTATAATGTCGATACTAGGCAGATCTGGATTAATAGGATCTGCTTCGTCACCAAAAAGGTGGCCGACATCAACATGTAGAGCCGGAATATCGTCTTTGAACCGATTCTTAAATGCTTCAACGTAACTGGCACGCCGTGCCAGTCCCCCTAAGGGTTTGGCCCGTCAGCCACAGACGTCTAGGCTACCCATCATATCGGCGCCATAAAGGAAAGCTAGGCTGGCATTATCGTCAGTACCAAGCCTTTCTTCCAGGGTAAGCCCACGATCCGCCATATCGATGTTCTTCGATTTTGCCATTGGATTAGCTGCTGTTGTGCGCTGGCCACCACTATTGAAGATCAGCGCTCCTAGAGCAACTACAATCACTAAGGAGAAGAAGCAGAATAGAAAGAATTTCGCTTTCACTGAAATCATAACTCCTTAATCTACACCTTCCATTGTCTCGACAATCAATTGATCTACCACCGCCTTGAGATCGCCAGTGCGTTCAAAGGTACGTATCTGACGGTCTGCGGAGGTACCGTTTTCCAATATTGTATAAATATAATTCAGTTCTTTGCGGCTGCCAAGCTCGTCAACGACATCATCGACAAATTCTAGCAACTCTTGTATCAAGCTCTTAACTGGCACTTCTTCCTGTTTGCCAAAATCTATCAGCTTACCGTCCAGGCCGTAACGTACTGCACGCCACTTATTCTCCTGTATAAGAGCACGGCGATAAAGACGAAAGCCCATATTCTGTCGGAATAATTTGTAGAGCTTGGCGGTAATTGCCTGGAAAAGAGCGGCAATTGCAATTGTCTCATCAACACGTGAAGGTAGGTCACAGACACGAAACTCAAGTGTAGGAAAGAAGGGATGTGGCCTGATATCCCACCAGATCCGCTTGCCATTGTCTATACAGTTAGTCTTGATCAGCAACTTGACAAAGTTGTCAAACTCGCTTGCTGAATTGAAATAGTCGGGAATGTCGGTACGAGGAAATTTTTTGAATATCTCGCAACGGTAAGATTTGAGACCAGTATTACGGCCTAACCAGAAAGGAGAACTGGTCGAGAGGGCAAGTACATGAGGGAGAAAATAGCGTGCTGCATTCATTATATGAATAGCGGCTTCACGATCTTCTACACCTATATGTACATGTAATCCAAAAATTAGTAGTGAACGTGCAACATGTTGTATATCCTCGATCAGTTGGTAGTAACGCTCATTCGGAGTAATATCTTGATCGGCCCAGTGCGAAAAGGGATGCGTAGAGGCGGCAGCAATACGTAAACCATTGCGATGCGCTAGATCAGAAAGGACACGGCGTAGTCTACAGACGTCGGCGCGTGCTTCATGTACATCCTTACATATCATCGTGCCCACTTCAACCATAGACTGACGCATTTCCGGCTTGATCTGCTCACCCAAGATCATACGGCCTTCTTCTAGCATCTCGATCACTCGTGAACGCAACTCCCTTGTCTCTGGATCAACAATCTGGAACTCTTCTTCAATTCCTATGGTAAATTCTTGCGTCATAAATACTCTTCTATCTATCGATGACAAACGTCGGCACCATGCCGCCGCCGGAGGTGACATTACATAGCGAGGTGCTGGAAAGCCGTGTGAAAGCGCCTTTCACCTCGCCATAAAAGAGCAATGGGTCAAGGTCTACAAGCTGCTCAAGAAACTCTATTTCTCCCTTCTCATTATAATGAGGGAAGGTTTCGCGTGCGGTACCAACACGTTCTTGCACCAGATAGTCACCAGCTAGCGCTGTCTCTATGGCATTATCCCATTGACTAGCATCCGACTCCCAGCCAATGAAGATACCTTTGCCACCATATTCATCATTGGGCTTAAGCACCAACTGTTCACGATTATTACGAGTAAAGTTGACCAGATCAATCTCTTTATCGCGATAACGTGTACGCCGTTCGCATATACGACGTGTCCAAGGAATATGACGCGCAATTGCTGCGCGCTCATCATCATTAAAAAGCCGTTCATTCTGCTCATCCGTGAGTAAGCCAAAGAGCATCTTTTTATGCACAAATTTGGAGCGGAAAGAGTTTACAATACAGACGGCGTGATCACGGTAAGCATCTAGTAGCGCTCGCCCTATTTCAATGTTTTCGAGAAACTCATTAACAAGTAAGCGACGATAGACTAGATCGATCTCAAAATCGCCACGCCGTAATCGTCCATTACGATACTCTAGTTCATCTGGGTGAACAATCTCTGTAATGTAGCCAAGAGCGTGGAAGAACTCCTGAAATTGCTCAAACTCACACTGAGTAGGCAGACCCTTGAGATCTACAATGGCAATCTTTGGTTTCTCTGCACGCCCACCACGCCATTCTTGATAGGCACGTAACAGGGTGTTGAGCATATGTTCACGGGCATAAAGTGGGGTAACTTGGAAACGTTCGGCAAACCGTTTCATCAACGGCAGCTCCATAAAGATCTGACCCATCACTTCACAGTAGGAGATACCAGCAGGGTTTTCTGCATTTAACTCAACAAACTGGTAACTATTCTCGGTAAGAAACGAGTCTAGCCGTGAATTAATAGAGATACCGCGAAAGCCTGGGTCGATGGCAATCAATTCACGCTCCCCAGCCGTTAAGCCCAGCTCATCCTGTAGTTGATTACTCTCTTTGATTGCATCACCCATCTTCTCTACACAACCCCAGATAAGGCGGCAGACACGTTGCATATAATCCCACTGCTCGACCGAGACAAAATGTGGCCGCAAATAGGGCGAGAGCGAACGTCCACCAAAGATCATCTTCTCCTCACGGATCCGTTCAATAAGAAAATCACGTACCTCTGCCATTGTATTGGGCGTCTCGGTTAGTAAAGAGTTGTAGTAGTTAACGGCCTCGCGTACCTTCTCCATACTCTCTCCTCAATGTACAATCGATTGATCGTGAGTGATAAGCAACGAGTGACGAAGATCTAAAACTTACCACTCGTCACTCGTCACTAACAGTAATAAACTATTCAGGCCTTGGCAGGCTCAACTACCGCTGTGCGTTGATTGAGGAATAGGTCCCAGCGCAATGTCTTACGCGTCGGCTCGCCTTCTTGTGCGTAACGGATCAATAGCTCTGAGACATGATCGAGCATCCACTGGAAGTTCTTGGCACCGACTGAGAAAGAATCAGCATCTGGAGCTGGGTTCATAAAGTCAATCGCATAAGGAATATTGTCACGAACCGCGAACTCTAGGGTATTGATATCGTAGCCGAGCGCATCACACAGTTTGATGCAGTCATTATGAATACGCTCCTGCAACTCTTTGCTGATATAGTCACTAATATCAACATCGATGTACTGTGTAGGATAAGGGCGAGAAGGATCGTATGGCATCATACGCACATGCTTGCGGCCAATACAATAGCAGCGTACATAACGGTCAAAGGCAATATGCTCTTGCAACGTCATACAGAGTTGATCGGTATGGTCATAGACCTGAATCAGCTCCTCTAGTGATTGAACTTTATAGACATTCTTCCAGCCTCCCCCATCGTGTGGTTTGAGCCAGGCAGGCAAGCCAACATAATTGATGATCTCCTCCCACTTAAGTGGGAACTCCAGATTACGCAATGACTCGGAGACGACCCCCTCTTTATAGGCTTTTTGCGGCATTAATATCGTCTTGGGGACAGCTACACCTAATCGCGCAGCGAGTGAATAGTTAAAGAATTTGTCGTCTGCCGACCACCAGAATGGATTGTTGACAATAATCGCACCACTTAATGCCGCGTTCTTCAAATAGGAGCGGTAGAATGGGATTTCGTGCGATATACGGTCTAGGATCAGTCGGTATTGGCACTGTGCGGTCTCACTTACGCCTCCCACTTTCACATATTCAGCAGTGACGCCTTTATTCATCGAGTTGATCTTCTCGATAAGGGCAGGCGGGAAAGTGTTTTCTCTGCCCACTAAGATACCTATTTTCATAAGTGTCTCCCCCCAATGTTTAATTCATAGATTTAGTTGAAAATTGGCTGTAACCAAAAGCGAGCATATTACTTGCAACCTTGGCTGAAAGCGATCTGAAACATTACTAACAGCAGACGGCAAAGTCAATCGGAAACTCCCTTAGCAATTAAGACCGTCAAAGAGGTTTCATCTCTTCCCTGTGCTATTATATAAT
>JBFLVQ010000602.1:0-5934 GCA_040758525.1 Acidobacteriota bacterium | reverse complement strand
AAGGCTGGCGATCTAGGCTTTCTCGATGAAGGTACATTGCGTGAATCTGGTTTTCCCCCAGAGTTGGTACAGACTTTCTTCCAGATGCGTGAAGGTGATATTACCCCACCTGTGAAAGGCACAGGTCGCTACTTTATTTTCAAATTGACTGCTAAGCGCACTCAAGAAGAGAAATTAACCCTTGATAGCCCACAAGTGAAGGCCCAGATCTCGCAGTTACTAATGGGTCAACGCAAGGAGATTCTCAATAGCGCGCTACTATCGGCGGCTCTACATCAAGCTCGTGTAGAGAACTATCTAGCACAACGTATGCTGCAAAATCCTGACAATTTTGGTTCCTTGCGACCCACTTCGCTCTCTAATACTGGTGCTAAGAACGAAGAGAACAAAGAGAACAAAGAGAACAAAGAGGATAAACCAGCAGAAAAGACTACACCGCCAGCACCAGATTCCTCCAGCGGTGAGACCAAAAAGGAAGCGAACAAGTAGTCTGCAACTTGACTGGTGTGGAGCGAACCTGGCATTACTTGGTCGCGAGAATAAGAAACAATGCTGTTTCGGTTTGAGGACGTCTACAAGGCTTATGGTGCTGCGGAAATTCTGCGTGGTGTAAGCTTTCAGATCAATCCAGGTGAAAAGGTAGGGCTAGTAGGGCGTAATGGTGCTGGTAAGACGACAATCTTTCGTCTGCTGGTAGGTAAGATTGCGCCTCTACGGCCGATTTATGGTGTTAATCTAGAGACAGTTGAACAACCTGATCAGGGACAGATCATTTGTGCTAGTGATCTATCAATTGGACTGCTGGCACAACAGCATCGTTTTGTGCAAGGCACAACTGTGCTAGAGACTGCGCTCTCGATCTTTACCCGCTTGAAGCAGATGGAAGCGCGTATGAGAGCGCTTGAGGCTGATATGTCTAGCCTCACAGATGCCGCCTTGGAGAAGGCACTCGGCGAGTATAGTGATCTACAACATCGTTATGAATTGGCAGAAGGGTTCACTGCGCCTGCACGTGCCGAAGCGGTGTTACTAGGATTAGGTTTTAGTAAGGAGGACTTCTCATTACGGGTTCAGCATTTGAGTGGTGGACAGCAGTCACGTCTCAGCCTTGCGTTGTTGTTACTAGGCGAGCCAGATCTATTGTTACTTGATGAGCCGACCAATCATTTAGACATACGTGCAATTGAATGGTTAGAAGAATTTTTGAATGCCTATCGATCAGCCTATGTTATTATCTCCCATGATCGCTTTATGCTAGATCGTTGTACTAACCATATATTAGAGTTAGACGCAGGTCGTATTAGCAGCTATCCTGGTAATTTCTCTTTCTATCTGGCAGAGCGCGAAGCCCGGCGTAAAGTGCAGCAGCAGGCTTATGAGCAGCAACAAGCCCTCATTGAACGTACCGAAGATTTTATTCGACGCAATATTGCTGGTCAAAAGACTAAACAAGCGAAATCACGCCGCCGTATGTTAGAACGGCTTGAGCGTGTTGAGGCAGTACAGGGTGAACAAACAAGCGCGAATTTCACCGTCAAGCCAGTTGCGCGTAGTGGTGATGTGGTCTTAAACGTGGAGGAGTTGAGTGTTGGTTATACGGCACGCAAATTGATCGATGGGCTCTCCTTTAATTTATATCGCGGCGAGGTACTGGCAATGGTGGGTGGCAATGGTACGGGTAAGACAACACTATTGCGTACCCTGCTTGGACGCCAGTTGCCATTGGGAGGAGAGATACGTTGGGGCAGCAATGTTACTATCGGTTATTACGATCAACAGTTGCGAGATCTAGATGCGCGTAATATGGTGATTGATGAACTGCGTATGCTTGAGCCAAATGCGGAGGAGGTGAAGTTACGATCGTTTTTAGGTATGTTTAATTTTCGTGGTGATGATGTTTTTAAGTGTGTGGGTGATTTGAGTGGTGGGGAACAGGGGCGATTGGCACTTGCGCGCCTGGTCTATAGTAGGGTTAATGTGCTGGCGCTTGATGAGCCGACCAACCATCTTGATATCGCTTCTCGTGAAGCACTCGAAACTGCCCTTGACAATTATACTGGTACCATCCTTGTTGTCTCCCACGATCGATATTTCCTCGACCGGATTGCTACTAAAATAGTATACTTAAGCGGTACGGAGGCGGAGATCTTTGCTGGCACTTATTCTGAATACTGTGATATACGCCGCGCACGTCAAGAGGCTGAGCAGCAAGAGCGAGCAACACGTGCAGCCGCAGCCCGTAGTGCAGCAAAGAGTGTTTCTCCTAAGCCGCGTGCAACGCGATTGCGTGATACAGCCACGATTGAAATCGAGATTGTGCAGCAGGAGGAGATGCTGCATCAACTCTCCACATCGTTGGCAAGTGTTGAAGTGGCACGTTCGCCACAACGGTTGATACAATTGCAGAAGGAATATGAGGAATTGAATCAGCGACTAGAGGCACTCTACCAGGAATGGGAGGCTGCGCTTGAACGTGGTGAGGGCGTGAATGGTTAATAGCGCAATAGCTGTTATTAGCTAGGCTGCATGGTTTAGCGCTGTGCTGCCGATTTTACGCATGAGATACTGAACCATTGGATAAGGTTTAGGAGGCTATCATGAAAATTGCCTGTCCAAAATGTGGGCGCGAGTATAGACTCGATCCCTCGCGTATACCAGCGAAGGGGGCAAGATTTACCTGTTGGGGGTGTCAGGCGAAAGTAGAAGTCCGGCCATTACAGGCTGGCCAAGGTGATGCGCAAGCAACAATTGCTGGTGAGGCGCCCAAGAAAGAGGCGGCCGGCCCGCAGATACCTGCTTTTGACAAGGTGCCGGCAGTAGCTTCAACTGGCACGGCAGCTTTCAAAGATCAGCCACCTGCACAAAAATCTGCCAAGACAGAGACTGATGATACCCATTCTTTTGTGACTGGTCCGGGCATTTCAAAAGCTGATCTACCCACCTCCACCAAAAGTAAAGAAGGCGCATCTGCCGCACCTGTCACCTCAAAGCCACAAGCGCTTAAGATAACCTGTCCAAAATGCCAGCATGAGTACCGCATTGATCCTACACGTATTCCTGGTGGGGGAGGAAAGTTTACTTGTCGCAACTGTCAGGCACGTATAGAAGTGCGTCCTGCTAAGCAGGATGATAAGACCAAGGCTATCGAAGCAGGCAGATCGACAACTGCCAAGCCTATGGTAACAATGCCAGTGATTGGTGAGAATGATAAGACGCTAGATTACGTTCCACCCCCAGCACCTACGCCTAACGCTACAATTGAACTGGGTGATAATAAGACGGTCACAGGAGCGCCCGTCAATGCTACTAAATCGGTCTTATCTACACCCTTTGATTTTGATCTAGGCAAACCCGCTGAAGCGGCCAAATTGGTTGAGACAGATAACAAAGCAACAATGGCGTTAGAGTCTATGCCCGCGCCAGTTCAAGAGAATATTGCTAAACCCTCCCCACCAATAAAAGATTTCAGCTTTGAATTTACTAATACCCTAGATCAGAAAGCTGAGCCATTGGTAGTAGACAAACCTGCGGCTGTGACATCAGCCTGGGAGCTGGGCAAGCCCATTGAACCGGCTGCGAAAGAGCCGGAAAAACCGGCTAAACCCGAACCACCTATGCTACCAGCGGGTCAATTAAATGTTAATGACACACTCGCCTTTGGTAGTAGTGATTCGGTCTCTATTGTTAATGCCCCCAAAGTTGAAGTGAAATCGCCTGAACCAACACAGGAGGGCAAGAGTTCAAGATTCGATTTTAATTTCCATTTAGGCGAGGAGGTAAATCCTCCCAAACCACCTGAGGAAGCAAAAAAACCTGGTCCATTTGATCCTTTTGCTACTACTGCAATGGCTGCCGCAGATGCTTCTGTCAATGCTATTTCACCGGCACCCCAAGCAGCCAAAGATCTAAGCTTCTCATTTGATGCGCCGGCTGCCGCGCCTAAACCGCCGGTCGATTTAGAGAGTACCGTACCATTCAGCGTTGATTTCAGCACACCTGCAGTAGCACCGCCACCGAAGATAGAGAACGAGCCCCTGAAAGCGGCTGAGAAGAAGCCAGAGTTCAGCTTTGAATTAGACTTAAACAAAGAGCCAGTCAAACCGGTCAAAGAAGAGCCACCGAAAGCTGAGACTAGTCCATTCGGTCTTTCTACAAAACCGAGTAAGATCGATGGCGAGTTACCCAAACCAGAGATCAAAGTGGAGGCCAGGTCAGAGATCAAACCAGAGATCAAGCCAGAAATTAAGCCGACCTTAGAACCTGCTATGCCGCCACAACAGGTGGAATTGATTCCTACCATTGAAATGAATACAGTCACACCAGAGGCTAAAACAGAGATCCCTCCAGCAGGAAAGTTTGATGCCAGCCCCTCTTTCAAGGATCTGTTTTCTGAGAAGTCAGCAGAGCCGCCTTTACTAGCTCCACCACCAGTTAAAGTGCCGCCTCTGAGATCCGAAACCGCCCCAATGGAACCTACCGTACCATTGCCAGTTGTACCGGATATTAAGCCTACACCAAAACTGCCGCTCTCCTCTTTCCCTGATAATCCTGTAAAGGAGAGCAAGGAGAACAAGCCTATAGGCGATCTATGGACTACACCTAAGCCGCCAGATTGGACCATACCCTCCAAGGCTGCGCCAAAGCCAGATCTACTTAACCGGCAGTTGCGTGAAGAGCCTGCGCCAGTCTTTAACAATGCATCAATCTATCAGGCAGATAATGAGCTCTCCGCTGTGTCACCAGAAATTACTGCTAAAAAAGGCTTATCCAGAGGGCAGATTATTTTACGTGGAGTACTACTGGGACTAGTGATTGCTTTGCCGGTTGCCTATTTCTTTGTTATCAATACACCCCAACAGCCTGATCAAGTGGCGACCACTCAAGGTAAGGGAAATCCTGTAACTCAGACACCCAGTAATGATGGCGCTATTGCCATTCCACAGAATACCACGCCTAGCAATCCCGTTACGCCTACTAATACCACAGAAAATACATCTACTACTACCCAACCGCCTGACAAGCAGCTTAACAATCCGCCTGATAAACAGACCGTTAAGCAACCCGACAAGCAGACGGTCAAACAACCTGATAAGCAGACCGCTAAGCAACCTAATATAGTTAAATCGCCTATTACTGCGACTACATCACCAGATGGAAAATATATGGTTCAGTTAGCGGCTTCGCCTAGCGAGGCTGAGGCTAATACTTTTCGGGAGCGCTATCAGGCTAATGGAATACAGGCTAAAGTAGTAAAGGCAGATTTAGGCAGTAGGGGCATCTGGTATCGTGTACGTACGGGCCCATTCTCAAATGATGATGCTAAAAGAGTGGCAGCACAGCTAAAAGCCAAGGGCATAGACTGTTTTATTGCCCCTAATAATTAGTACCTATCTTGGTATTGTGAACTTTTCAGCAATAGGGGGGCACGCCCCCCTATTGTTTCTTTCAGTAGTTATAACAGTAATTTTTGATCTAATAAGGAGTAAATAGAGCAACGATGAGTGCCCGCAGTGAGCTTGCGGAAAAACAGCAGAAACGGCTCTATCGTCGTATGGGTGAGGCGATAGAGGACTATCTAATGATCAGCGAAGGCGATCGAATTATGGTCTGTATAAGTGGTGGTAAGGATAGTTTTACCCTGCTCTCGTTACTCTACCATCTACAGAAACGTGCACCCGTACATTTTGAACTGCTTGCCGTCAATCTTGATCAGAAGCAGCCAGGTTTTCCTGAGCATGTGTTACCAGAATATCTTGGTAAGCTAGGTGTCCCTTTCCGTATCGTTGAGAAGGACACCTATTCAATTGTGAAGAGGGTGATACCAGAAGGAGAGACAACCTGTTCGCTCTGTTCGCGGCTGCGACGTGGCATCCTTTACAACACTGCTGTTGAAGAGGGATGTAGTAAGATCGCGCTTGGTCATCATGCTGATGA
>JBFLVQ010000601.1:0-5942 GCA_040758525.1 Acidobacteriota bacterium | reverse complement strand
AATATATTCTGGCTAATTGTTGAACAAATTTGTCTTTTCTATTAATACAAAGTCAATCAGCTTACTTCAATAGAGAGCTTAAATCAATTGATTCATCCAAGGGAGGGTTTTCTTATCCGACAAAGACTCCAGAGTTCGGTTGCGCACAGGTTCTCGTTAAATCATCTTCCAGTGTTGATGGTTCAAACAAGCAATATATGTCTGTACAATTGTTGTCTGGAGATAGTAGATAATGCATGAGAAAAAATTGCCGCCCTTGTAATGTTCTAAAGGTTGCTTCTCTGGCAGGTCCGAGACCTTCAGTTTCAAAATTACTAAAATATATCCCGCATCGCTCTGATAGGGCAAAAGAAGAGATGATTATTTGAGCGATGGATCGATAGTCTCATTTTTTCCACTCGTTCCAATTTATTTGTAGAGAAGCTAAATTCATATCCTACTAATGGTGAAATGGCGAATTGACTACCCTTCCAACTCTAAGAATACACTTGGCAAGACGTGAAAATACTTTCCCAAAGCTTTAGCCTGTTCCTTGGTTATTTTAAGATTCGTGCTCCATACACTCGCCTCCAGAGCGACCTTTTCCTAGCTGAGCTACCAATTAGCAACTAGGCGAACCATCTCAAGTGCCTTCAAGAGAACTAGAGATAGGAAAAGTAGGAAAGTACAACATTGGCGTTCGCCCTATGGAGTGAGCAATGCCCAGACCGCATTACCTAGCTCGCTGGCGACTATTTGAAAGCTGGGATGAACTTTCAGGTCACTCTCCCGTACAGTTTAGTAATCAGTTGATACGTATACTATCCCGTCAAATCCCCTTCTTGGGAGGTGAGTATGATACATGCAAAGAGTACGGGCCGAATTATCGGCCTGCTCTTGTTAGTACAGTTAGCTGGTCTTATCGTGCCCTTCGTATTGCTGCTCCCAATGACAACCACGGACTTCCTTGCAAATGCAGCAGCAAACACCTCTCAGATAAGGCTGGCATTGCTTCTGTTGTTGGTGAATTGCGCGCTCACGATCGGAATATCCATTGTGACTTACCCGGTATTTCGTGAGTACAACTCTGCGATGGCACTCCTTCTCGTGGTTGTAAGCGTGATCATGTTTTCGCTTCAGGCAGTCGATAACGTGCATTTGATTTCTATGCTGTCTTTAAGCGAGCAGTATGTTAAGGCAGGCGGCAGCGAAGAACTTTTCCAAACGCTCTCGGTTGTGGTCCGCTCGACCAGGAGGTGGGCGCATTACTCAGAGTTGCTTATTATCGATACCTGGATATTTTTACTTTATAGCTTGCTGTATCGGTTCCGCCTAGTGCCGCGTGTGCTGGCTGGCTTTGGACTAATAACGGTCTTGCTTCACTTCACAGCTATCCCATTACCATTGCTCTTGGGGTATAGCAGCGTGACGTTGTTGGGCGTGCCTATGGCTTTTAGCCACATATCTCTGGCGATATGGCTGTTGGCTAAGGGGCTTGATGAAGGGCATTACCTACTTTCTGCCATGGCGCATGCGTTAAAACAAACTTAATGTTCAGTTACCAACTGGCGTGCCGCTAGCGATCTGATTCAGGTTGCCTTTCTCTCCAGCTAACCCTGATCTGAATCAATTTTTGATACAGGATAAGGCACACCTTTATTTATTTACTATTGTTGTTACGGCGAGAATGCGGCAAATGTGGCAATAAATTGAAAGGAAAAGATTGTCACCCCTACCGGCATCAAGTAGTAGAGTTGCCGCCTATCGAGCCATATGTAGAAGAGCATCGACTGCATCAATTAGAATGCCAGAAATGCCGGGCATTAACGAGAGCAAAATTACCAGCAGAAGTATCGGCCCGTGGGTATGGAGTGAGAGTAGTAGCAATAGCAGCAATATTGAGCGGACTGTATCGAATGAGTGAGCGGATGTGCCAGACAGCTTTGCAAGATCTATTTGGAATAGTAATGGCGTTGGGAACAGTAAATGGACTGTGGCAAAAAGCAAGCCTTGCGATAGCAGAGCCAGTAGAGAAAGCTGCTCAGTATGTGAAAGCGCAGCCCATTATTAATAGCGATGAAACAGGGTTTACACAAGGTTTTGTGTAGGATCTTCACCTTGAGAGCGTTGCTCGGCTATTTTGGTGTTAATTTCAACGATAGATTTTTCAGTAGCAGCAATGGGATCGTCTAATGTAGATGGAATGGTGTTAATAAGCATTAAACTTCAAGTATTATCAAATTCTGGCTGCATAAGGCGCGAGACGATTTCACTTGATGGTTGCTTTTGCAATACCTCGGTCTTATCTATCTGTTCAATACGACCTTGGTGCATTATTGCTATTCTATGAGCAACCGCTTTGGCCTCTATCGGGTCGTGGGTGACGTGGATAGTAGTAATGCCAAGTGCTCGTTGCAAAGCGATCAATTCCTTGCGCAGTTCTAACTTGAGTTGTGAATCGAGATTTGACATCGATTCATCGAGTAATAATAGATTGGGGTGATTAACAATGGCACGCGCCAGCGCAACACGCTGCTGCTCGCCACCAGACAACTTGCCGGGATAGCTATAGATAAATCGTTCTATCCGCATCAACTGCAATGTCTCGGCAATCCTCGACAAACGAGCCTTTTTAGGCAGCTTAGTGGATGCCAGCATAAAATCGAGATTGCCAGTTACGGTAAGATGTGGCCAGAGTGCAAGATCCTGAAAGACAAAACCAATACCACGATCGCTTGGGGGCACAAGATTACGAGCAGCAACGGCGACACATCTATCTCCCAACCAGATTTCGCCTTCATCAGGTGTTTCCAGTCCAGCAATGAGCCGTAGAGTAGTAGTTTTGCCGCACCCACTAGCACCGAGCAGCGCGATTACTTCTCCCGTCAGCACTTCGAGAGACAGTCGATGGACGACGCTACGGGTTCCAAACCGTTTCGTTACATCAATCAATCGTACAAAGACAGCACCCATATTATCTATCTTTCTTTAACCGTTCACGACAGTATGCATAAAGGGCATCATAAACAATGAACTCTTTCTCTAAAATCTCGTGATCATCTTTGCAGCCTAGATGACGAAACCCTTCAGCAATAGCTTTCAATCCGGGTGCTTCCAATTCACCATACAGGTCTTCAGCAACATCAGCGCCATGTACAATCCTGGCCAATAACTGCACGGCTGGATCTACAATCTGGTACTTTGCCAAGATTGTTTCAAAGCTGCATTTACCATCCTTATGACCCAGTTCTACACCAGGCGCATCAAAGGGTATGGCAGATTCATGTTCTGCAATTTCCATTATCTGATCTGCTAGAACAAAAAGGAATTCTGCTTCAGGATCAATAAACTTCTTAATAAGCCAGGGACAGGCTACTCGATCAACTTTGACACGTTCTCTGGTAATCCATTTCATGATTGTTCTCCCTTTTTCCAATTAATAAGACCAAATAGGGTGAATGGAGTTATCACAATGCCAACCTGCAGTAGTGCCAGTGCTGCAACTTCGCGGGAAGGCGCATTAGCGATGAGCGTATAGATACGAACTGGTAGGGTAGACTCGCCTGGGGGAGCAACCAACACAGTTGCACCGATTTCACTAAACGTAAAAATAAAAGAGATGACCCAGGCAGCAGCTAGCCCAGTTCGAATTTGAGGAATAAGAATATGGGTAAAGGTGCGTGGCCAGCTTGCGCCTGAAATTTCTGCCGCCTCCTCAAATGAATGCGGCACTTGCCGGATATTTGCAGCAATCATGAGGGTGGCAATAGGAAGAAAGCGTGCTAGATAAGCAAAAATGATAATCAATTGGCTGGTATAAATTGTACCTAACCATCCTGGTCTATTCCACAGACCAATAAGCCCTACGCCAACCACTGTGCTGGGTACAGCAAATACAACTATGAAGAGAAGATCCATAAGGTCGCCTAACCGATGTTGAGTATGCTCGCGCCAATAGCCAAGTAATAGAGCTATTAAAATAGTAAGCGTAGCTGCAATACTACTAAGCACAAGGCTATTTTTAATGGCATTAATGGAAGTCTTTAACGAATAAATAATATGGGTTATACCGCTTGCTTCATAGCTGAGTACCATAATCGGCAAGAAGACCGTTATAAAAATAGTTAGGAGAAGATAAACCACTGTCAGTGGCCGCTTGAATCCAAGCGATAACATTAGACCTGTTTGTAAACTGCGTCTAGTAGTAAGCAGACGATCACCAATAAGAAGCTTAACAGCGAATCCCATAATTAAGGTTACAACAAGTAGCGGGAAGGCTAATGCCGTGGCAGCGGCAAAATCATACAACGCGGAAAACGCTGTAAAGATTTCTGTGGTAAATACTGGAACACGCAATAGTCCAGCAACACCAAACTCAGCGAGCGTTAGGACAAATATGGTAAGGGTAGCGGTGGCAATGGCTGGCAGCATGAGTGGTAAGGTGATCTTCCATAATACCTGAGATGGAGGAGCAACCAGTAAAGCCGCTTCTTCAAGTCGAGCATCTACTCGTCGGGCTGCCGCTTCGGTGGTAAGCATTGCCAGTGGATAGAAGCTAATGCCAAGCACAACAATCGCGCCAGCCAAACTGTATGTCCAGCTTGAGAGCAGATCTGTTCCTACAAGCTGAGCAACCAGCCCAGCCGATCCACCAATATAGATCCAGGCAAGCGCCATGATATATGGCGGAATTACCAATGGAGTTACTAGAGCAAGCCGCAGTAACCGTTTTGCAGGTATTTCTACACGCGCCAGGATAATGCCAAGTGGCACTCCGATTACTGTTGCCAGGGCTGCTGCTCCTGCACCAAGTAGAGCACTGGTGATCAGTAATGCCTGCTGTCGAGGCTCAATAAATAATCGGCGGTAATTCTGAATGCTAATCCCATTATCGTAAGTTAACGAAATGCCGAGCATATATATGATCGGCAACACACATAAGATAATAAAGAGAACTATGGCCATTCCTAACGAAATAGCACGTACGGATGGAAGTACCAATGGATGGTTGTTATTTTGTATAGTAGACATTCTGAGCATCATTAATACTTGGAGCTACAGCCCCAACAGCGATTGTAACCGCTGTGTTACCTCTTCCACGCGCTCTGCTGCTTTGCCATAATCGAGCGTCATCGGTTTGAAGGATGTTAGTGGAGGAATATTTTTTGGTGCTTCGACATTTTGGTGAAGCGGGATCTGTACAGCCTCAGACTGTGCAAGCATTCGCTCGACTTCGGGAGAGAGCAGATAGTCTATCAGGTTTTTACCAGCATCCAGATGAGGTGCACCAGCAATAAGTGAAACCATGTTTGGCATTACAGGCACCCCCATACCCTCACGATCGGGCAAGACCATTGCCACCGGTTGCTTGTCTTCAAGCGCTACATTGACGTCATCCGTATCGGTAAGCCCTACTTTGACTTCGCCGCGCGCCACCATATCACGAACCACCGAATTTCCTGGAACTATCTTTACATCATTAGCCTTGAGTTTACGAAAGAATTCATCAGCCCGCTCGTCACCTAGTTCAGCATAGAGTGCAGCAACGTGAAATGATGTTGAGCCAAAGCGTGGATCAGCAATCGCAATCTGACCTTTCCACCTTGGATCGGTCAGATCCAATACTGACTTCGGCGCTTCTTCTGGTTTTACCAGTTTAGTGTTGTATGCGATCACACGCATACGGGAAGAAAACCCTGTCCAATAACCTTCAGGATCTTTGAATGTGACAGGAATATCATCAGCATTCGGCGATTTGTAGGGCGCAAGTAGAGCGCGTTTTTTCAGCACCAAAGTTCTTACCGGTTCATTTGACCAGAAGACATCTGCTTGAGGATTATTCTTTTCCGCAAGCAGTTTATTTGCCAAACCAGTACTCTTTGTCTCTTCCGTATCATAGACAGCATTTACTTTCACACCCGTTCTCTGTTCATAAGCGCGTAGTATCGGTTCTGAGAAAACTC
>JBFLVQ010000600.1:0-5946 GCA_040758525.1 Acidobacteriota bacterium | reverse complement strand
CGACCCCAGATCGAAAAATTTCTTGATAAGAATGCTTATGTCGCAGTACTACGTATACGACATGATGTTGGTGAGCAATCCAATATTGGGCTGATTGCGACAAGTTACAATTTCATCGAAAAGCATAATCAACTAGCCGGTATTGATGGGCGAATCGGCATCAATACAAATACCTTTTTTACTTTTCAACTGCTTGGCACAACATCTAGGCGTTACTTTTATAACCCTGATAGAGATCAAAATATCTATCGTACAGGAAATGGATTGGGTTATTTTGCCGAGTTGAATAAGACTGGTCGGCACTTAAGTGTACAACTCACCGGTCAAGGATATACGCGGGACTATCTTGCTGATCTTGGTTTTACCCAGCGCGCAAATATCAACAGAGGTTCTATATTTACACGTTACAACTCAGAGCCTAAACAGAACTCTCTGCTTATCTCCTGGAGTGTACTACATACAACACTGATACAGAGCGACTGGCAGGGGCGTATGAACTACTCATATCACTATCCACGCGTAACCTTTAATTTCAAGCGGCAGACCTTTCTCAACTTACAGACATATCGAGACTATTTAAGAATTTTTGAAGAAGAGTTTGGGGCAAAAAGAGATGCTACCCAAATAGGCGCATTTACGGGGGCTCCTGAGCGTAGTACGGTCTATAAGGGTTTTGTAATACAGGCCGGTACAACACCAAGTAAGAAGTACTCATTTATGGTCTCCATTGATAATTCTTGGGACTTTATTGATTACGATTTTGGGGCAGGCCCGAAATTCCCTCGTGTTAGTCCGGCAGCATTGGCTAATAAAAATGCTCCCCTCGATCCCGGTCCTGGTCGAAGTTTATATGCAACATTAAGTGCTGTATATCAGCCTACTGATTCGTTACGTATTGCACTCGATTACACTAAAAGTAGTTTAGTTCGCTCTGATACCAAGCGTACAGCCTTTGATCAGAATCTTTATTCATTGCGAACTAACTACTATTTCACACGCTTTACCTTTGCGCGTGCACGCATCGATTACGACACATTAGCAGCACAGGTGAAAGGTCAGTTTCTGGTTGGTTGGACACCCAATCCAGGAACCGCTGTTTATTTAGGATACAATGATGATCTCAATTACAATGGTTATAATCCACGTACAAACCATTTTGAACCTGGCTTAAGACGTAATAGTCGGACATTTTTTATTAAACTGTCTTACCTGTTTCGTCGTGGATTGTCGTAACTGTGGAAATCAATCAAGGAGAAAGAGAGATGTCAGAGATTGAAAAGATCGTTGAAGATATGCAGAGAATCTATGATGGCGATGCCAGGTATGGTTTGTCATTGCGAGAGGCTTTGCAGGATGTAACGCTAACACAGGCAGTAGCAAAGCCGATCTCTAGTGCACATAGTATTTGGGAGATTGTCTTACATATTGCTGCTTGGCAGAATGTCTTTGCTGATAGATTGATGGGTCGTGCTATGGAAGAGCCAGCCGAGGGAGATTTTCCCCCCATTGTTGATCCCGGCGAACTAGCTTGGGTAGAGACGCTAGTTATGCTCAATCGTGCACAAGAGGGATTTCTTAAAGTAGTTTCACAACTACCTGATTCAAGGCTGAATGAGACGGTTATTGGGAGAGACTATTCTGTCCGCTTTATGCTGGATAATGCTATACGCCACTGCATCTACCACACTGGCCAGATTGCACTGTTAAGAAAAGCCTAAAAAATATTGTTATAACCGTCAGCAGCTTGGGCTGTTGACGGTTATAAATTGCATACCAGAAAAAATATTTCTGGTGCGAGAAAAAATTTTCTTGACTTGCCTGATACCTTCTGATAAAACGTGCTAATGATTTTGAATGAGTATTCATTCAAATAAAGTTAAAAAAATAGAAAAAAGTAGCAAAATGACTGTGAGGAAAATGGACTATGAGGAGTTTAACAATTAAGGTAGGTCGCTAAAAAGTTAACTAGTTCGCGGAAAAATAGGCTTTAATCTCTCTTCCAACATATTAATCAGATCTCAGTCTTGACTGATTGCAGTCAATAGGTAGGAGTGTCTATTGGCTGCACAAACAGAAATATCCTTAAAATATCGAATAAGAGAAGTAAACAATAATCTATTCAGGTCTGTTTACTATTTGACCACCCAATGGTTTGGTTCACCTAGCAGGCGTAGACCGATACGGTAGTTCTTCTTATCTGGAATATAAGAGGTATGACGCACTTCGCCTTGTGCCGTAAATTTGCCTTGAAATCCTACCAGTTCCACGATTGAATTGACTTCCAATTCATGCTGACAGATAAAAAAGCAGAGGCCATGCTTACTGACATCTTCAGTTTGAATGGTCTCAATAAAGTATTGGCCTTTTTTGTCAATACCGCGTATGTTCAGACTCAGGCGCAGCCTTGCACGTGGTTCATCACGATCATTAACAAGTGGCAGGCGTTGATTTGCTCCACCAGATTCCGCCATTGGAGTAAGAGGAGTAGTAGATGGTACGGGTGGCGATGAACTTGTTGGGAGCGGAGGTTTCACAACTGCCTGTTCTGTTGTGGAGTAGTTACGAGATGTTGGGGTATCGGATAAAGAGTTGATCGTAGCTAGATCACTATCCAATTCAGGAGGATCTTTAGATATAAAAGCGACCCCAACCATCATACTACCATCTGGCCAGAGACGTGTACGGCGCACCTGTGCGTAGATTTTATATTGTGACGATTCTAGATCGAAGAGGCGCAATTGACGTGGCATGGCAAGGTTGATTAGCACAATGTCATCAATTGCTAATTGTTGATAGAGCCGAAATGAGGCACCTAGTTGACTAACATTATAGGTCTCTGTGCGTTCGTGGAATGATCCACGTTCACAAGCATAGCCCTGTACTTCCATAGGTAATATAAAGTTGCTTCTAGGAAACTTTCTTCGTTCAGTGCCCACAGGTATTCAGATGTCTCGCTTGTTAAGATGGAGAACCGCTTTATCACGTAGAGATTATACCCTACTTTTACTTAGTGCGCATTGAATTTTGTATCTGTAGGTATAGATGGTGCTGTTATAATCAGAACAAGATGCCAGAAATTCATTATCAACTAATAAACACTAGTGAGGATCTCTCCTGTGCGCTTGCCTTACTTAGTGAGCAAGAGAGTATAGGAATTGATACAGAGACAACCGGCCTGGACCCTTTTAATAGTCGTATACGACTAATACAACTTGGCACTGCAGAACAGGCTTTTATTATCGATCTGTTTCGTACCCCTGCCTTTGCTGCCGCGCTTAAACCGCTACTGACTGCCGCGCGACCTAGCAAGGTCTTTCATAACGCTAAATTTGATCTCAAGATGATCAGCCATCATTTAGGATTTGAAGTTAATTCTATCTTTGACACAATGTTGGCTAGTCAACTGATCAGTTGTGGACGAGAAGAAGACAACCATAGTCTACTAAGTGCGGCCGCACGTTTCTTGAATATTGAGATCGATAAGTCACAGCAATTAAGCAACTGGGGCAGTGAGTTAACGGAATCGCAACTTCGCTATGCTGCTTATGATGCGATCGTTGTACTTGCCTTGCAACAGGCAGAGCAGATACGGCTAAGAGAGCTTGGTCTTGTTGAGACAGCCGAGTTGGAATTTGCTGCAGTTGCACCGATCGCGGCAATGGAACTAACCGGTATGCTCTTGGATGCGGCTCGTTGGCGTACCCATCTAGAAGTTATCGAACAGAAGCATAAAGAACTAGCTGTGCAATTACAGCAAGCTTTGGAGCCAGGTTGTCTGCAGATGAATCTGTTTGGCGAAGCGCGCATTAATCTAGATAGCCCTGCACAGGTACTAGATGCTTTACAGCGTATGGGGATTCCCATTCTAGGTACTCGTAGTGTGCAATTGCAGGCACTGGCTCGGGAATATCCAATAATTGAGCTATTACTTGAATATCGCAGTCTACAGAAAGCACTGAGCAGTTATGGGGAAGGGATGCTTAAGTTTATACATCCTGTGACAGGGCGTATTCATGCCGATTTTCGTCAGATCGGTACACCTACAGGACGGCTTGCCTGTCATGAGCCAAACTTACAACAGATTCCTCATACTGCCGATTATCGTAGCTGTTTTCTGGCAGCGCCAGGAAAGCAACTGATCATTGCCGACTATTCCCAAATCGAACTACGTATCCTCGCTGACTGGTCTTGTGACAGTGTATTAATAGAGGCGCTACGTAGTGGTGCAGATCTACATCGTGTTACTGCTAGCCAGATGTTTGGTGTACCGCTTAATGATATCACCAATGAACATAGAGCTGCGGCTAAGCAACTTAATTACGGTATTGTTTATGGCATGGGGGCGCAGGGGCTCGCCAATCGTGTGCATAGCTCGCTACGTGAGGCCGAGCGGCTAATTGAACGCTATTTCTCAACCTATGCAGGTGTTGCGAAATGGTTGCAGATTGCTGGTGAGCGTGCTGTCGCGGCACGCCAGACCCGTACTCGCTTGGGTCGTCTAATGCAGATTAGCTATGATGAAGCCGATCCAAGCTCAGTCGCAGCAGCAGTACGGCTGGGTAAAAACATGCCTATTCAAGGAACTTCCGCTGATATTACTAAGCGTGCTATGATGCGGCTGTACAGGGCGTTGGCAGGCAGTTCAGCACAACTGGTCAACAACGTCCACGATGAGTTTGTTATTGAAGTTGGTAGTGAGCAGGCCGAAGAGATCGCCGCCGAAGTACAGCGCCAGATGGTGGCGGCGGGCGCGGAATTTATCGCCAGTGTGCCTGTAACTGTTGATATTAAAGTTGCCAAGACATGGCAAAAGTAGTCAGAAGAAGATAGATTTTTCTCTCCCTCTGCCACCTCGGGGGTTGTCATGAAAAAGTGTCCAGGTTGCCTGCGCGAATATAAAGAGGACAAGGCGTATTGCCCTTATGATGGCAAGCTGCTCACTCTGTTAAGGTACGATGATATCTATATAGATACTGTATTAGATCTTAAGTATCGTATCGAATATAAGATTGCCGAAGGAGGCATGGGTAATGTCTATCGCGCTACCCATATGCAGCTTAACTCTCCTGTTGCGATCAAAATTCTGCATCCATCATTAATGTCTGACGGTACTGCGATCGAACGCTTCCGACGTGAGGCGCAAGCAGCCATGCAGATCCGCCATACTAACGCAATCGCAGTACTCGACTTTGGCCTTACTCAAAATAACACTGTCTATTTGGTAATGGAGTTCTTAGAAGGTTGTACATTGCGACAGCGATTGCGAGAAGTAGGTTTTATTTCTGTCGCTGAGACCAACAAGATCTTCCAACAGATCTGTGCTGCGGTGCAAGTCGCCCATAAACGTAAAATCATTCATAGAGACCTCAAGCCAGACAATATTTTTCTACAGCAAGAGGCAGGCGAAGAGATCGTCAAGGTGTTAGATTTTGGTATTGCTAAATTGAAGGATCAGAACGAAGGCCCACTGACACGACATGGGATGGTAGTGGGTACGCCCCATTATATGTCACCTGAACAGTGCTATGGTCGTGAGGTGGATGTGCGTTCTGATATCTATAGTCTAGGGGTTATTCTTTATGAGATGCTTACTGGGCGTGTTCCTTTTGATGCCTCTACTTCAGTTGCGCTAGCGATCAAGCAGACTTCTGAAAAACCTCCCCCAATGCAGGAGGTCTGTACACATGTCTCTGCTGAGATCAATACAGTGGTAATGCATGCCTTAGAGAAGAATGCAGAGGATCGCCCACAGACAGTACAGGCGCTTGTCAAAGAGCTCGAGACTGCTATTGTTGCTGCTGAAACTCGTATCAAGCTGGAAGCTACGGCAGTTGAGAGCCAAGCAAATAATAGTTCTACTGCTGATTCTGATCTGGCTATACCGGTAAAAACCTTGCCAACTGCCAAGCGTATACACAAAGAAGATAACTCATCCTTACCCACTCT
>JBFLVQ010000599.1:0-5952 GCA_040758525.1 Acidobacteriota bacterium | reverse complement strand
CTCGCTTTGAAAATAAAAGTAATCGGCCCCATAACCTTTACGGCTTTCCCATTAACCTTCGTGGTCTTGAACTTCCATCGACGCACTGCCTCCACCGCAGCACCCTTCAACATCGAATGTCCTATCAACGCTCGCGCAGATATGACGTTGCCTTCTTCATCAATCACAATGCTCACATCAACCGTACCCAGTAAACGGCCTGCACTCGCAAGAGGTGGGTAGACAGGCTCAACTCGCTTGATTGCAGATCGCTCAATCTCATCTCTGGTCTTATGAACCAAACCTGTCTGATTAAAATGCTCCTGCCTTTCACTTCCCTCAAGACTTGAGCTTACGCCAATGATAACCATGAAAATGGCACTGATCAGCAAATGGATTGAATAGATCAACCGCATGTTTTTCGCCTCCAACTTTGTCACATCGCCGAGGAATCGCTTCGACTGCGCTTTGTCTCTGTACGCTAATGACTCATCTGTCCACTCAACCAGGTATTATTCTAAAAGCCAGCCGCATCACCACGACCAAATCATCGCGCAAACCAGAACACAAAGCAATATTACCTCCCCAGCCCATTACAATGGCTTACCCCAACCTATCGTTAAATAGGTCTTGAAGCGATGATCTTTTTGTCCGGGATCGTATATCTTGATATGGGTTCCACTTCCTAAAGCCGCTTTCCATGCAGATGGCTTTTTACTATCGATGTCTATCAACCCCCAAAACAATGAAAAATTCAGCCGCTTATCCTTCGAACTGGTCACAATATCAACGCTGGCGCTGAATTTCCCAATATTCTGAATCATTTTAACGTCTTTCGTATTGGGCGCAAAAAGCACGATCCTGTTAAACTGCGCATTCTGGGCCGCCTTACTCATTGACAGTGCTGAATTCAAAGTTGGCACCCCATTGCTGTGCGCCACGATGGTTATGTTCTCTGCCTTGAAACCTCGCGAAATAGCATGGTCAATCAGATGTGCCGCCACAGAAGCCGAGTCCGTGTTAGATTTGCCTCGAAGAGCTTGCAAGACTCCACTGTCATTCGGAACGGCCACTACCTGAGCTTCTGGCACCTTGAATTGGCTTGCTACTTCTGCATTGGCATTAGAAGCCTTATCGTAGGTGACATTGTCTATTCCCCTCAATACCAATACCAGAGCGCCCGCAGGATCAGCATTATCAATTGCCTTTTTCCCTTCCCGCTCTGCTTCTTGTTCAGCAGGAGAGCGCGTGTCCGGTTCAGGCGCTGATTCACTCTTGTCATTCCATATTGCAAGTAGTTGATCTGAGTCGTGCAGTTCCTCAAGCAGAATGTCATCGTAATAGTCGACTAGAACAACCGGATGAGGTGTATTTCCTGTCGGATCGTCAAATGCCAAAGGATTATTTAACACATACGCATACAGGTTCAGCGTCTGCGGATTAGCTCCAGTTCCAGCAACCGAATCTGGACTGGTGAATCTTCCCAGTTGGCTTGAGTAGTACCTCGACTCGAAATAATCCAGCCCCGTCTCTCCATCTCTCTGCTTGCCTGTGAATTTCTGTCTTACGTTGTCGCCAACATACCCCTGTCCCGTCGTTCGTCCCCCAACATTCGCGCCGATCTCTTCTCCAAAAGGCAAATAATCATGCCTCGCCTTCACCGCCTGATTCGCCGCCGTGATGATCCTCGGACTCCCCAGCAGGTCGCCTGTCAGGTAACTCGTCCCATTCCCTCCGCTGCTCGTGTTGCTGTACTCGGCCACGAGTTTGCCCATCGCGTCGTAAACGAAGATCGTCGTCACCGCTCCGCCGTTCGTTACACTCTTCACCCTCTTGTTGTTGCCGTCGTAGTAATACCTCGCCGACCCGTTGTCAAAAACAACCTGCATATTCTCTGCGTCATACCCATAGGTGTGACCCGCATTGTTCGAGATCATATTCCCTGCTGCGTCATAACCGAACCCCTGACCCACGGCGATGCGATTTCTCGACGAGTCTATCGAGGGATTCGGCCCCACATACCCCGGTGTGGTGTTGGCCACATCTATAGTCCGGTTGCCGAAGCGGTCATACAGAAAAGTCTGCTTCCAACTCGTCCCGTTGTTCTCCTGCGCAGTCTTCACTCGGTTCAATTCGTCATAGGTGTAATTCTGTGTCAGCGTCGGGCCGCTCGGAATAGTGATGGTCTGGCTAAGGAGATTGCTGTTGTTCGCACTCGTGCCGTAGTCGTAATTGAGCCTGAGCTTATCGACTCCGCCTTGAGTCGAGCCAAGCCCTATCTCGGTAGGTTGGAGCCGTTCGTTGAAGATGGAGTGTTCCCAAAGATTGTTGCCGAGTTTCAAATCCTTCACACCGCCGTGAGGCCAGTAGTTGATTGAGGAGGCATAGACGGTTTGTCCGCTCGTGACCTGGTTGATTCTTCCAGCCGCGTCATAGCTGGTATCGACGACTCTTCCTGAAGGGTAAGTCTGACGGGTGAGGTTGCCAGCCAGATCATACTCGTAGCTGATGCCGTAGGATTGATTATCAGTGGTCTGAGTGCTGTGAAGCAATCGCCCCATCGCGTCGAAGTTGTCATAAGTGCAGGCGGAGATGAACGAGCCGGTAGTAGTGACCGCCGTCATCTTTCCCAATGCGTTGGGAATCGTGGCTCCCGCTCCGTCGTATTTGTATTGAATCGAAGGGGTCTGATTCGGATCGTTTGAATAGGTTCGTGTCGTCATCCGATTCAAAGCATCGTAGGTGAAAGCGCAGGTGATGTTGCGGGCATCGGTTCCCGTCAAAGTGTTTCCGTTATTGTCATAAAAGAATCTCATCGACCACTGGCTGTTGCCCGTCAGAGGATCAGTCTCAGAGAGATTGCCATTGGCATCGTGTTCGGGGTTCTTTGATTTCAACAACCGGCTCAGGGAGTCGTAGAGAAAGAATCGCTCCTGAGTACCCTGCACTGTCTTTCGTAAATTGTTCAGAGCGTCATAAAGATAAGTGGTTTGAAGATTGAGATGGGGCGAGATGCTAGGAGGTCTGAGTTAGCACAATGCTGTTGGCCTGTTCCGCAATTTTGTAGGTATAATTCAACCTGAGAATGAGACTATTATCTGATTGCAGTGTTTTCAGATTTGATACTTCGTAGATCATGTGTTCCCATTCGGATACTTCATTATCTCTTTTAAGAGAGCTTCTCCCATTTCCGGATCAATTTTTTTGAGCGATCTGTATTCTTCTAAAGCTGATTCTTTTCTTCCCGCTTTGAGGTAAAGCCTTGCTAAAGTGAAATGAGGCTTAGACCATTTCGGATGCAAGGCGATAACTCTTCTATAAGTCTCAATCGCTTCATTTATTCTACCGAGCCTTTCTAAGAAATCTCCTAGATCGGAATATGCCCATACAACCTCTGCTTCATTTGAAGCCAGACCCACGCCTTCTTTATAGGCTTTTAGCGATTCCTCCATCCTACCAGTTTTTTCATAAATACCAGCAATGTTTTTAGCATATTCATAAGGTCGACCTGCTAATGAACCTGGTGCTGTTTTCAGCAAGCTCTTCGCTATGCTTATCAATTGCCTATAGACAGAAATTAATTCTTCAGAGCGATCCATCTCCTTGTATAAACCTGCAATGTTCAGATATGCCTTTTGTGCCAAATTCAAATCATCTGGCTTCAGGCTCATAGCCTTTTTCCAAGCTTCCTCAGACTCATCAAATTTCTTTAGTGCCTCATAAGACCATCCCATTCCACAATATGCTTCAATGGAATCCGGTTTGAGATGGGCAGCCTGCTTATAAGCCTCTATAGCATCTTCGTATTTCTTTTGTCTATAGTATATCTCGCCTAATTCGAAGTAGGCTTCGATAAAATCAGGTTTGATGTAGGTTACCTTCCTGTATTCCTCGATTGCCTCAAGATAGAGATATCTTTCCTTATAGGCAGTAGCTAGTTTGTAATGTGCGTCGACGGAATTAGGATCGGTTTGTGCTTCTTTTCTCAGAGCCTCTATTTCAGGGTCTAACTTTGCTGAATCTTCTTTGCTCCCAATCTCGAACTCAAGCGTTCCAATAACTTTTATTGGGATGCCGTTCACCTCAATCGGCTTGAACCTCCATTCTTTCACTGCCTTGGCAGTAGAATCCTGTAAAATCGGATCCCCTGAGAGGGGCCGCACTGAGATAACCTTACCTTCTTCATCGACCGTAATCTCAACAATGACCTTGCCACTCACTCCAGCCAGTCTGGCCAAGTTTGTATATGGAGGAAGTACGCGCTTGATCGCAGACCGATTAAGCACGTCTGATGAAACACGTTTTATCTTCTCTTCTGAATTCTTTTGCATTAAGGCCTTGCCAGTAATAAAGAGGGTAATAATCAATAGAATTATCAGCAAAGCTATAATGCGATCATCCCATCTTCTAACATTTATCATTCTAGCACCTCCTATGAAAATACTGGATTTAATAACGCAACTCCAATTGTATATCACTGGTACGTTAAATCTGCCACTCTTTCAATACTAGAAAACGAACCTCCGAGCCTCTGGAAGGTTGCTTTCAAAATTCAGACTGGCCATGTATGTTGCCATTGCCTAAGGTAGTATTCCGCACTTTCCGCACATGCTTTGAAGCTGTTTGATGTACTCAGTCAGGAAGTGCGGTTCTTGCCCTGTGCTAATGACATTTGTGCCATCCGGGGCTCGTTTTTTGATTTCAGCGACCGATAAGTGAGCAGGAAATCCAAGAATTCCTCCTGTTAGAACTTCATCGTTGTCGCTCATAGCCACTGTAGCCCTTCTGGAGTGAAACTTTATAAGATAATAAAGCATTCCGCCATCAGATGTATTAGGAGCTATGAGAACCATATGTTTGTAGTCTTTATATTCGTTGTATCGAGGGTGACTGAACATCAGGTCCATAGTTGGCACTCCATTGCTGTGAGCAACTAAGATAATTTGATCCTCCTTGAAGTTTCCCCTGTCTCTTGCATAGTTGATAAGTTCTACACCTGCATTTGCCGAGTCAGGATTTCCAACTCCTGTGAGTGCCTTAGCAAAGTTATTATTTGTGATGGGTATAACTTGATATTCTTCCACTCCCAGCCAGTCAGCTATAGCTTTAGCATTAGCATTAGCATTAGCCGCTGCCAATTTACCATTACGGACGCCCGCAAAGTAAATTATTATAACATTCTTTCCTTCCTTCTTGGCTTGGTCGATTCTATTCTTCCCCTGTGGTACAGGATATTCAAAGTCTTCACCTGTATAAACCCCTGTAACTATTATTTCTTCGGCATCACGATCTGCTTCTATTTCGTAGTCATCATAATAGTCGACCAATATTGAAGCACGAGGCATATGCCCGGTTGGATCGACGAGTGCCAGCGGATTGTTGAGTGTGTATGTATAAAGATTCAAAGTCTGCGGGTTGATGCCATCCCCAGCGAAAGAGTCTGCGCTTGTGAATCTGCCAAGTGGACTTGAATAGTATCTTGCTCCAAAGTAATCGAGTCCTGTTTCAACATCTCTCTCCTTTGAGGTGAACTTTTGACGCACGTTGTCTGCTATATATCCCTGTCCCGTAGTTCGCCCTCCGTATGGTACTGACACCTCTTCACCAAAAGGCAAGTAGTCATGTCTGGCTTTTACGGCTTGATTGCTGCTGGTGATTATTCTGGGGCTGCCAAGCGAGTCTTTTGTTAAATAGCTTGTCCCACCGCCCGGAAGTACTCCATTTGAGTATTCTGCAACCAATTTTCCCATCACATCATAAATAAAGATGGTTGTTGTCCCCCCGCTGTTCGTCGTGCTTTTAACCCTACGGTTATTCCCATCATAAAAATATCTGGCTACACCATTGTCATAGCTCACCATTAGGTTCTCAGCGTTATAGCTATATATGTGGCCTCCAACATCACCCGTTAAGTTCCCCATAGTATCGTAGCTGTAACCTGTTGTGCTGATCCGATTATTCGCTTCAAATAGC
>JBFLVQ010000598.1:0-5959 GCA_040758525.1 Acidobacteriota bacterium | reverse complement strand
TTTATAAACATCAAACACTCATCACTTAAACAAGAATCAGTATGTGCTTGGTTGCCGGGCTGAAACCAGTAACTCCCTGGACCTAGTGGCTTCACATCTGCTTCCTGTTCTCCTTCTGCCGTGTGTTTCATTATCCCTTGAAGCAGCACAAGGTGATAGTCTGAAGTGTGAAAGTGAAGACGGCCACTACTCTTCTTGAATTTAAGCAGCATAGCGGAAGGCTCCTTCGTTGGATCACCCCACAACACCGCGAGTTGAGGTCCGTCGGGTTGTTTAGGATCAATAGGTACAAATTTGGCATCTTGAAATGGCATCACTACCATCTGCTTCTTAGCATCGGCAAAGACACCAGCGGCAAAACCTGCTAGAGCACATACTATTCCAACAACCAATAATTTGCTATAACGTTGCTTTAATCTTAAAAAGAAACTCATAGTATCTCCTCTTTTTATCAACCATAATGTATATACTATTCTTGCCTGGAGCGTTTCACTTGCACAGATAGTAGCAATTTCTACTTTACGATAACTTCGCTGCCTGATTATGGATGTGCTAATATTCTTCTCTTAATTGATCTGGATTATGGGAGAAACGTTTGCAGTTATTGTAATACAATAACATTTAAATCTACCAGGTTGAATAGCAGCCATTATATTGCTTACTAAGCAGTCGTTATTAACCCACACATCTCTTTACTAACCTGACTTAATAGGTGTGGTTGAATGATACGAGGATCATCAAACCTGACCACCTTAACCTGTGCTACTAACTTCTCGTCTCTTATGCTATCTATTATCCCACGTTGGCATGTACCAAAAACCCATAGTCCTTCTTTAGCCAACTCTTCAATTCTTCTACTAAAAATATGGCAGACTTTTACACGCTCCCCAGGCTCACTATCTCTACACAATCCACTCCACACTTTCAAACTCTGCAGGAAATCGCTTACTAGCTCTACTTGGTCTTCTTTTACTTCCACACTATCAAGTCGTGCTGCATCTGCACTCTCGATCATATCAAGTAATAGCGTACCGCTTACTATCCGCTTAAGAAAAATGAAATCTACTGCTACTGACGAGGCTGCTGATTCATATAGATCGGCTACATTTACTTCAAATGCACTTGCCAATGCCATTTCTGCTGTTATACCAATGCGCTGGCCACCTTCAATACGTTGGATGGTTCGCTCACTTAATCGTGAGATCTTTGCCAATTGCCATTGTGTCCACTTGCGCTCTTCGCGTAGTTGACGTACCCGATTCTCACTATCTCGGTTTTCGCTAACTCTCTTTCTTGAGCCAGAACCATTTATCTTAAAGCTGTCATTTTTCTCTTTCTTCGGCATATAATTGCCTCTCCTAAACAGTCACTTATAGTAATTTTGGGTTAGCGTTATATTAGCTCAACGATATTTTTCTGGAACGACATTAGCACGACATATATCTGCCATAAACATACTAGTTGATGGAATATCTCAGCGATCCTGTAGGGAGCTTTTATCTATCGCTCATATCGGTAAAAAGCTGATTAGGTCATTACCAAACGAAGGAACTCAGAAGTAACGATCTTAATATTATCAGACCATTCAAAAACAGCAACATAGTGTGCTAAATATTTCTTGTGTACACCACGAAACAATCTGAGAAAATTTCTCAATCCTGCCCCAATACCTTCCATAGTATTGCAATGTAGTTCGCCTATACCATCACCATCATCATCGCAACGTTTTTAATAAATAGTTGTAACACTCCTCTTCATTGCGTAATTCGGTTATTGGAAATTGCGTCATCTCTTTCTACCGCCAGGTTTATTTTTTGATTTTTCAGCTCTAGTAGTATACATTATTTCTCATCTTTTTACCGATATGAGCCGAAATTTCTCATCCAGTGTGCGCATTAGTTCATCAAATGTCAGAGTTTGTTGGAATTGCCTGTAATTCTTTGGCATTTCACTACTTTAACTCGAGTTTCTTTTTTTCGTATTGAGAATTGCTGCTGTTAGGCGCTTGGTACTTGTATTCCCTTAACAAGCAACCAGATACCTAGACCAACTTCGTAGATAAACATGGGCACCATATATGTCAATCCCAGAGCTGCCAAACCAGGGAACACCATGATAGCTAAAGAGACGATTGCCAGCACCAACGATGAAAAGATTCCCCAGGCGGCCAGTGCTCGAGGGATATAGCGCGACTTGAGCCACAGATAACTGAACACGGTTGACCCTAGTCCGAGAAACACAAATGCGATTCCAAGTCCAACCCCATGCATACCGAGAAACACTCGCGCCAGCACTTGCAACTGTGTCATCTCAAACGCTTGCAAATAATTGGTGCCACTAAGAAGCCTCAAGGCCACGAATGCATTGAAGAGACTGACCGCAGCAATGGAGTTTTCAGCGAGCCGTAAGAACGTTGCAAGTAAGGCCACATTCCTATTGATTGGCTTGAGGGTGATGTAAAGAGCCCATACCAATACGATGACGCCTACGACCGTGATCAGATCGCTGGCAATGCTGATTCGAAAAAGCTCTTCAGATGCCACAATATTCCTAGCCGTCTGTATGGCATCGCCTCGAACAATCAGTTGACCACGCACATAGGACTGCCCAAAGATTGCCGTAGCCATTGTGAATAGATAAAGGAAGCCAGCGACTTTGGCTGCAGTATGTTGTGACGGCGCTATCGTGCGCAGTGTAATTTCTGGTTTGTTTAACCAGTCGGTTGATGCAGTTGTACTCATACTCTTTACCTCCTTAGTGGTAACATTGCCATTTATCTATTAAATAACGCCAGTTCAGCCGTGGGCCTCGCCTTGCGGACTCGGTCTGTCGGCTGGAATGCCTGGTTGAGCGCCAACTCCGGCGCCGACCCAACGATCTCCTGGCGACATGAAATAGTGTTTGAACACATAGCCCCAAGGTACCACTAATGGAACTAGCACGATGCCCATTAGACAAGCAAATAGCGTCTCTTCTGTGTTTGCGTCCAGTCTGTTGTTAAGCCACATAGGAAGACCGAAGGCGAGAACCCATATGGATTTCCAGATGAGTTCAAAGAAGAGAAGCGGTAGCATTTTGAGGGGATTACGAAGCCCCAAGAGTGCAAGGAGCGAGACGGCACCGAGCACGCTGCGCACTACACTTGCCATATGCGAGAGATTATCCGGTGGTGCGAGTATTCCTGGCCAGATCGTGACGCCAAGGCCGATCGCGATCAAGAGGTACATGGCTCTGAGCAGATAGAGCCTAAAGATGGACACTTCGTTCATGCTATGAGACCTCCACAACCGTTGTTGGCGCCCAGTTATCTAATTGCTGCTTTCCATTCCGGCTTATTACCTTCTCTTTTTGTATAACCCTACTTAATTTGAGCCCATTCATTCATGGCGCAAGGCTACCAATGGATCAACGCGGGCTGCACGGCGTGCCGGGATGTAACAAGCTAGTAAGGCAACAGCAACCAATAAAACCGCTACGCCAATGAAGGTAACTGGGTCAGTCGTACCTACACCTAACAACAAGCTTGCCAACACACGCGTCAATGCAAAGGCGCCCGTTAGTCCCAACATAATACCGATCAAAACCAGTCGCATTCCTTGGCTCACAATTAGCCGCAACACATCGTAGACTTGCGCGCCGAGCGCCATTCGAATGCCGATTTCGTGTGTGCGTTGGCTAACTGCATACGTCATCACGCTGTACAGTCCCATCATTGCCAACACCAACGCCAGCATACCAAATGTCGAAGCCATTCCCGCCGCCACACGCGGTCCAATATATGCTATCGACAAATTCTCTTCTGCCACCATTACGCCAAACACCGGCAGCCGGGCATCCAGTTGCGCAATTTCGCGGCGCGCGCTTTCCACCACCGTTTGTAAATCGCCCGCCGATTGTGCGCTAATCAGCAAAGTTACTGCTGCGTATGGGTGTTGGTAAATGGGCAGGAACATATACATTCGTTGGTCTTCGTACAAATTGCGATAAAGCCCGTCTTTGGCAATGCCGATGATTTCCATCAGCGGCGTGCCTTGCTCGAAACGAAAGCGTTTTCCCAATGCCTGCTCGGCACTACCATAAAACCGACGCGCAAACTCCTCATTAACGATCACGACAGGAGGTGCATCAGCATCATCGTGGTTGGTAAAGTCACGTCCCAGCACCAACTCTGTTTGCACTGTGTCAAAATACTTTGGCGAGACAAAACTGTATTTGGAGATGGCTCCCTGATTCGGTGGTGGGTCACTTTCGCCTTCTTTCACAATCGGGCCGCGTGATAGGTCGCCAGACTGTAGTGGCAAATCATCGGCCAGCGCAGCCATTCGCACGCCAGGCTGCGTTTCAATACGTTGTAGGAGTTCGGAAAAAAACCGCCATATGGCTTTCTGGTCGTAGGCCAGCAACCTGGGATTAATCATCATCGTGACTAGATTTTCGGTTTGGAAGCCAGGATCAGTTTCGATGGCTTTGCGCAGGCTGCGAATAAACAGTCCGGCACAAATCAGCACGACAATAGAGATCGTAACTTGTGCAATCACCAGCGCGCCACGCAGATTCCAGCGACGACGGCTGTGGGATAGTCTCGCCGCTCCTCCTTTGATTATGGCGACAAGATCGGTCCGGGAAGCTAGCAAGGCCGGAGCCAGCCCGAAGATCACACCTGTTAATAGTGAAACCACTAACATCCATTTTAAGACATAGCCATCCGGCACAAAGTCAAAACTGATCGGGTATGGAACCGGTGGAAAAGTCGCCCGTATCACATCCACTCCACGATACGCCAACGCCCACCCCAGCACTCCGCCCAACAAGGCGAGCATCACGCTTTCCGTCAGCAGTTGCCGTACAATGCGCCCACGGCCTGCACCAATCGCCAGTCGAATTCCGATCTCTTTGGCGCGCGTGACAGCCCGTGCCAGCATTAGATTCGCCACATTGGCACAGGCCAGCAGCAGCACCAGACCGGAGACACACAAGGCGAGCAGACCGCCATACCTCATCACCTTAGTTGCATCCCCATAGCGCCGATCCAGTTCCCTCGTGAGTTGGATTTTGGTATCAGCATTATCCTTGGGATAAAGTTGTGCCAGATTGTTGGCTACCAGATTCAAATCCATCTCTGCCTGCGCTATCGTCAGGCTAGGTTTCAGACGCCCGTACAGATTGAATAACGCATAGCTGCGATCCGTTTTCCATTCCGTACGACGGCCAAATTGTTGCGCCATCATTAAAGGCGCCCAGAATGAATGGCGTAGATAAAATATCGAGCCGAGAAACGATTCCGGCATGACGCCAATGACAGTGAATGGCTGGCCGTTCAGGTAGATCGTCTTGCCTACGATCGCTGTGTCAGCATCGAAGCGTTGCTGCCATAACGAATGATTCAGCACCACCACAGGATGAGCGTTCGGTGTAAGATTTTCTTCCGGCAAAAAGCCACGCCCCAGTATCGGTTTGACGCCCATCACATCAAAATAATTGCTGCTTACCAATTCCCCCCAGACGACCTCTGCACGTTCATCGTCACCTGCCTTACGACTTTCGCTAGAACTGATGCCTGCAGAAGTCTGCATCCATGCACATAGATCGGAAAAGCTCTTGTGCTGTTCGCGCAAATCCATATAGTTTGGGTAGGAAAATTCCCCCCAAACTTCTGTGTCTGTTTTTCTCCCCCAGTATAGAGACACTAATTCTGTTGGCTTTTCCACAGGCAGAGGGCGCAGGACAAAGCCATTCACAGTGCTCAAAATGGCGGTATTCACACCGATTCCCAATGCTAACGCCAGTACGGCAACCGCTGTAAAGCCAGGTTGTTTTGCTAACATTCGTGCGCCAAAACGCAGATCCTGGAGGGTCGTTTCTATAATTGGCAAGCTGCTACGCTCTCTGTATGCCTCTTTGACCTGCTCGACTCCACCAAATTGGCGTAAGGCTGCCAAACGTGCCTCTGCTGCACTCA
>JBFLVQ010000597.1:0-5966 GCA_040758525.1 Acidobacteriota bacterium | reverse complement strand
CACACTATCCTCAAACATGGTATTAAAATTATTTCAAATCAGGTTCAATATTCACTTATCGATCTCAGACCAGCAGTAAAGATGGCTCAGTTCTGTAAGGATAATAATATTTGGCTTTTTGCTTATGGCACGCTTTGTGGAGGATTGTTATCTGAAAAATATTTAGGACAATCTGAACCAAGCCATTTGGAAATTAATACAGCAAGTCTGAGAAAATATAAACAGATGATCGATGTCTGGGGTGGTTGGAATCTATTTCAAGATCTACTCTATACCCTTTCTACCATTGCTCAAAAACATAGCGTCAGTATAGCTAATGTTGCTGTGCGTTATATTCTCGATTGTTCAGCCGTAGCAGGGGTAATTATCGGCACTAGACTGAGTATAGCCCAACATATTGCTGACAATATACGAGTCTTCAATCTATCGCTCGATAATGATGATCTAGCCGAGATTAATTCAGTATTAGTGCGATCCAGAGACCTTTTCAGCTTGATTGGTGACTGTGGAGATGAATATAGACACTAAATTCTCCAGTATAAAGAGTTATATAAAATAGTATAATGCCCTTGGCGCATCCCTAACTTTTATCCTCATTTATCTATCCAAAAATTTCTCACGATCCTCGGTAACCTTTTTCTTTTAATTTGGGACTTATTTACAGAAGCTGTTTCAATAGAGAATTGAGAACCAGAATGGAAGATTTAGCTGTCTTGATCATACATGCGCGTGACGGTGATGCCGATGCTTTCGGCACAGTAGTACGGCGCTTTCAGGATATGGCAGTGGGTTATAGTTATTCACTACTGCAGGATCTGTATCTGGCCGAAGATGCAGCACAAGAAGCATTTCTGGAAGCCTATCTGTGTTTATCACAACTACGTGAGCCAGCGGCTTTTCCTGGCTGGTTCCGCCGTATCCTGTTCAAGCAGTGCGACCGTATAACGCGAGACAAAACAGTAAGGTTCGAACCGCTGCAAACTGGGCAAGCAGAACCGTCGCGACAACCAAATCAGGCTGAAGCGATGGAACAGAACGAAATGAAAAATCAGATATGGACGGCAATAGATTCTTTACCTGAGCATGAGCGTGAGGTAGTGATGCTCTATTACCTGAGCGGTTATTCACAGCAAGAAGTAAGCACATTTCTTGATCTGCCAGTGACAACGATCAAGAAGCGACTCTTTTCAGCACGTAGGCGATTGCACGAGATGTTATTGGAGATCGTTGCTGACAGTTTGCGTGAACGTCGTCCATCACGTAACGAGAACTTTTCTGCTAGTGTGTTGGAGATGCTCAAAGCGGCGCGAACCGGTGATGTGGTACGCGTTAAAGCTTTGCTGCAAATGGATCGTCGATTGCTTACGGCGAGAGACTGGCTTGGTAATACAGCATTAATTATTGCTGTCAATTCAGGCCGACAAGCAGTAGCCGAACTTCTCTTCAATGCCGGAGTGCAGCCAGATATTCATGAGGCAGCGGCAATAGGACAGACCGAACAGGTTGCTAAATTGTTGCATGAAGATGCAAGCCGCTTGAACTCCTACTCCAATGAAGGCTTCACTCCAGTTGGTCTAGCCGCACATTTCGGCCATTGTGAAGTGACTCAGTTGCTATTGACTCAGGATGCAGATGTCAATGCTATCTCAGGTCATCCATTGCAAGTTACACCACTGCATGCAGCATTATTTGGACGACAGATAGAAACGGCACTCTTGCTGATCAAACACGGCGCAGATGTAAATATCAAACGCGGTGGCCAGGGTTGGCCGCGCGCTGGATGGACGGCGCTGCATTATGCTGCTGGATACGGACTGATCGAATTGATCGAGCCATTGATTATACACGGCGCCGATCCCAACATAATTGATGACCAAGGCCGTACCCCTCTGCAGGTGGCGATTGAAGAACAGCAAGATCAAGCTGCGCAGATGTTGCGTAGATACCTCGCCGATTAGGCGTATGAATAAACATCAAAATCAATTAGGAGACAAAAATGAAGATCAAAACATGGCAAGCCTTGATACTCGTTTTGGTTATTAATATGGCGGCATCAGCCGTCTTCATTCAACCGACTTACTCTTACCAGAAGGACACAAATATGAATCAGGAGTTTTTAAATGCTATTAGCAAAGGCGATGTTGCTAAAGTGAAAGAGATGCTCAAAGCCAATTCTCAGCTTGCACAAGCGAAGGATCAGAATGGTGTCTCCGCAATCTTAAAAGCAACATATTATCGTAAGAAAGAGGTCGTCGAACTATTGCTTGCCTCAAATATTGAACTGAGCATCTTCGAAGCTGCGGCCACTGGACAAACAGAGCGTGTACGCGCTTTGATCAAACACGACCCAGCACTGGCCAATGCATTCTCATCCGATGGTTTTATGCCGCTTGGATTAGCAGTCTTCTTTGGCCATCAGGAGATCGTTGAGGTGTTATTAACTGCTGGAGCAGATGTCAATGCTACAACCAGAGAAGCAATGAAGATTACACCTCTACATTCGGCTGCGGCTGCTCGTGAGCTTACCATTGCTCGTATATTGATTGCCCATGGCGCGAATGTGAATCCAATACAGGCTGAAAATGGATTTACACCATTACATGAAGCTGCCGCTAATGGTCAGATAGAGTTTGCTAAGCTCTTACTCGAACATGGTGCCAAGATTAATCCTAGGACTAAAGATGGCAAGACTCCACTTACCTTTGCCCTAGAACAAAAGCAGACCGAGATGACAGCATTTCTACGTGAACAGGGCGCTGTTCAGTAAATATTGGTAACTAAGTGCATTGACAAGTAGTATTCGGTAATGGTACTGTAACCCGTGTAAGAGCTATAACAGGTTACAAGAAAATTATCGATGAACTCAAATGCGACGAGCGCTCGATCGTGATTTCAGACCTTTGTAATAAGACAGGACTAAACTTATGATGGCTCGTATTTGGCGTGGAGAGACTAAGGTCGCAGACACTGCGGCTTATCTAGAAGTACTGCGTGCGACAGGTGTGCCGGACTACCTTGCCACAGATGGAAACCGTGGTGTTTGGGTATTCACACGACCAGTTGGAGAAGAGACAGAGTTTGTTGTGTTGACCCTATGGACATCGCGTGAGGCTATCGCAGGATTTGCCGGTGATGACATTGAGCAAGCACGCTACTACCCTGAGGATGAAAAATACCTACTTCGATTCACACCGACGGTTGAACATTACGAATGCGCAATTGCTGAGGGGTCAGTAAGCCAACCGGACATAAATAGCCGGCAAAAATAACTTCTGTGCTTATTGGTACGTTGACATAGACCGCCATCTTGCTCTTCTGCTCCGATCTTTTTTCTGCAAGAGCAAGATCCCTCTTTTCTCTCTCTTTCAATACTTTATACTATCTTTTCTGTCGATCTTCTGGGATACACTGTTTCAAATCGCTTTTCCTATAAAGAACGAATTAGGTTGGGCAGATTTTCGTCTTACAGACTATACAGACATCGATAGATGGTGGGAATTAGTATCGAGCTCTTATTTAATGGTTAGCTTGCAAGCAGATATTTTCAAAGGCTGCAGTACTACGCGACCATTCTGATAGGTAAGGTTATCAAGGGGTAAAATTTTTACAATACCTAGGCAATGGCTCTCTGCCAAGATGTAGGTTATAGAATAATGGAGGAAGCAGATGGTAAACGAATCTGAAATACCAAATATTAAATCAACCTACGTCGTCTTTGATAATAAAGGTAAAGCAACGCCTATCGCTGTCACTGAGACATTTTGGCAGGACTTAACAAGCCAATTCGGGAATTTTGCTGGTAGAATACTTGTTTCATGTTTCAGTTTTGAAAAAGATTGGGATAGCTGGGAGGCCCATCCTCAAGGAGACGAATTTGTATGTCTACTATCAGGCGATATCGAATTTCTCCTGGAAGTGGATGGTGTTCATCGTAGTGTGCGAATAAACAACCCAGGTTCATTTATAATTATTCCACGCAGTACATGGCATACTGCGAGAGTTCTATTACCAACTACAGCTCTGTTTGTCACACCCGGCGAGGGCACACAAATACGATCTATAGGAGAGAACCCTGATCGCTAATGGTTATTTGTTATTGATCCAGACTGGGGCTGCATCACAACCGCTGCCATCCTTTTTCCAATTTGAGCAGCCCCAAAAGTAGCTAAGGCCACTCTTACTCTTAAATGGTCCCCTCTTTATCGTCGAGGCGCCACATTTAATACAGGGTGGTCCAGTTTCTATTTTGGCTGCAGTACTTTCAGTTTTGCCCTTCTCATCAAAGCGCAATACACCTTTGCAACTTTGGTAATTCAAGCAAAGCAATACTGCCCTTTGCTCTTTCTCCTTTGGTAGACGTAGCCGCATTGCGCCCTGACAATTAGGGCACTTGGCACTAAGGAGGGCCTTACGTTGAGCAGCATTCTTAGGGACGTCACTTATGTAGCCACATCCTTCTTTGCCCAGTGAGCAACTGAGAAATTTTCCCTTATCGCTTTTACGCTCTACTAAGTGGCCAGTCCGTCTTTGCAATGCACATTTTGGACAACTGATGGCGTTTTCAGGACGTGTAACATTCGCAGTTATTGGTGCTGATGGTGTAGTATTACGCTGCATCTGTGTTTGATAGATCTGGCCAACCATTTGGCGCACCATATCTGTTACTTCAGACATAAATTTTTCTCGGCTATACTTCCCATGCACCATATCTGTAAGTTTCTTTTCCCATTGGCCTGTTAGCTCAGGCGATTTTAATAAATCAACTTTAAGGAGATTGATCAGCGAGATCCCTTTTTCAGTAGCTTTAAGAGATTTCTTATCCCGCTCAATATAACCCCGCTTAAGCAGACCTTCGATGATCGCCGCGCGAGTTGCCGGCGTACCCAAGCCACTATCCTTCATCGCCTGGCGTAGTTCATCATCTTCAACGGCTTTACCAGCCGTTTCCATCGCTGCCAGTAATGATGCTTCTGAATATCGCGGAGGAGCTTTTGTCTGTTTGGTGAGTGTTTCTGCTTTCAATACTTTTACACGATCTTGCGCACGTACTTCAGGCAGTTCTGCTGTTTCATCATCATCATCACCCTTCTTTTCTTCTCTGCCGGGTGGATCTACCTGCCGCCAACCTGGCTTAACAATGATTGTGCCTTTGGTTATGAATCTCTCACCTTCCACTACGGTTATGATTGTTGTTCTCTCTAACTCGGCATCATCAAAGAATGCTGCGATAAAACGTCTGGCAATGAGATCATAGATGCGCTTCTCGTCTATTGCTAAGCTTGAGCCATCAACTTTTTGAGTAGTTGGAATAATGGCATGATGATCAGTAACCTTTTTGTCATCGACATGACGGCTAGTTAAAGTAAGCCTACTCTGGTTCAATATCTGTGCAACAAAAGGGGCGTATGGTCCTATATTAGTAGCCTCTAAGTGGCGGCGTATCTCTTTCATTACATCTGAAGAAAGGTGGCGTGAAGATGTACGTGGATAAGTGATGAACTTCTTTTCATAAAGTGATTGTGCTAATTCCAGTGTCTTTTGTGCAGAGAATGCGTAGCGTGCATTGGCGGCTCGTTGTAGTGATGTTAGATCATAAAGCTGGGGAGCTTTTTCCCGAAACGTCTTTTTATCAACTTTTTCAATTAGACCAGGTTTACCATGAACTTTCTGTACAATTGCATCTGCTTTAGCACGATCATCAAACCGACTGCCATTAGCATTAAACCACAACCCACGATAGTTTCCTGCTGTTGATTGAAAATCTGCTACTACTTCAAAATAGGTTTGCGGTTTGAAATTGGCGATCTCTCTATCACGAGCCACAATTAATGCTAGTGTTGGAGTCTGTACTCTTCCCAGCGAGTATACTCCATCATAGCCGGCTGATTGCGCCTGTATGGTTTGCGCGCGTGTGGCATTGATCCCTACTAGCCAATCAGAATGCTGGCGAGCATAGGCAGAGTCTC
>JBFLVQ010000596.1:0-6006 GCA_040758525.1 Acidobacteriota bacterium | reverse complement strand
CAATAACGATCTGTGTGTTACTATTACTAGGCAAAAAATGGTTTTCTCTAAATTGATTATGGAAAGCACTATCCAGTTACTACCAGAACAACAAGCGCAAAAGCGACTTAATCGAGATAATTGTCCACTTCTTTTTCCTGATTAAAACATTATTGTGCTTCAACCTTATTTCGGCAGTATGGGAATTATCATCATCTTCAACTCTAATTTTAATCAGGAGGTAGCACTCACTCTGAAACCTTAGCAGGCAGAGTTTTCGTGCAAAAGGCGCTATGAAAAATCGAAAGACCCCCCTCAGTTTTAGTAAGGGTATCTGGAGGCAAAAAACCAGATATCTACTCTATTTAACTATTGTGATGGCTTGCTTAATGCTATTTGGGTTAATTGGTAATGACAAGCTTACCAGTGCCAATGGCATAAACCAGCAAGGTGGTAGTGTTACATCCATAGCGCCTTTATCTGAAGGTGCACAACAACAGATTTCTGCATTAATGGCAGAAAAAGCTTCACGCACTCCAGAACAGAAGAAAATGTCCTCTCAGTTGCTACGTGCTATTAAGGAGAATCGTGGAGAGGCGTTTGCCGCAGGTCTGGATAACTTGCGTCCCGTTAATATCAAGGAAGACAGTAGAGGCAATGTACTTCTTGATATTAAAGTATCCACTACTGATGATAGTTTCTTACAAAAGCTGACTGCTTATGATGTGATAGTGAGATCGGATTTTCCCCAATACAACACGATTAGAGTCAGTATGCCAATGCAAAATATTGAGGCTATGGCAGCTTTGCCAGAAGTTCTCTTTATCGAGCCGGAAATGAAAGCTCAACTTGAGCGAGGGGAGGCATCCGACAACCACTCTGTCTTATATACTGCTCCCACGCCAGTTGCGCAAACTCCATTTGCTCTTAGGGCAACCAATGTTCGCAATAGCTTACCGCTACTACTCGCCTCCGCAGAGAGACAGAAACAAGGCATCAGGCCAAATATTGGCGCTGTCACTTCTCAGGGCGATACTACTCATCGTGCTGCTACTGCTCGTACAACGTTTGGGGCAATGGGCCAGGGAATAAAGATTGGGGTACTCTCAGATACTTTTAATGCTCGTGGTACTGCTAATAATGATGTGCTGAGCGGAGATCTACCAGGAACAGGCAATCCTAATGGCAACACTACACCTGTAACGGTACTACAAGACCTAGTCTCGGGCACTGATGAAGGCAGAGCGATGTTACAGATCGTGCATGATATTGCTCCCCGAGCACAGCTCTTTTTTGCTACTGCTTTTGGTGGTGTAGCCAGTTTTGCCTCCAATATACAGGCTCTACGAGATGCTGGCTGTGACATTATCATTGATGATGTCTTCTACTTTAATGAATCGCCATTCCAGGATGGACCAATTGCCCAAGCGGTTAATACAGTAACGGCGAATGGCGCGCTTTACTTCTCCTCTTGTGGCAATGCCGGCAACCTTAAGAAAAACACCGCTGGCGTTTGGGAAGGAGATTTTGTTAGCGGCGGCACATTAGCCAACCTACCAGGTGGTACGGTTAATAACTTTACTCCTACTGCTCCCACACCAACTATCGCCAATATAGTTCCTGCTACAGGGGGGAATTTCTATACACTATTTTGGTCAGATCCATTAGGGGCATCAAACAATGATTATGATATCTTCATTTTTGATGCAACCCTAACTGTTCTGTTTGATTTTGGCACCACTGTCCAAAATGGTACTCAAGATCCATTTGAAATTACTTCTGGTGGCGCTTTTGCCGGCGATCGAGTAGTAATTTTTAAATCAGACAATGCTGCACCTCGCGCGTTACATCTTAATACCAATCGTGGCCGTTTAACCATCGCCACTCAAGGTCAGACCAAAGGACATAACTCTGCTGTTAACGCTTTTGGTACAGCAGCAGTGCCAACCGGTCCTGCTTCGGCTGGTGTACCAGGCCCATTCCCCAATCCCTTTGGTCCTCTCAATCTAATAGAGAATTTTACCTCTGATGGGCCAAGAAGAATGTTTTATAACGCAAATGGTACTCCATTTACTCCAGGTAACTTGCTGTTTGCCACCAATGGCGGGATAACCCGTAATAAACCTGATATTACTGCCGCGGATGGCGTCTCTACGACACTACCAGCCAATTCTGGGTTAAACCCATTCTTTGGCACTTCTGCAGCCGCACCACATGCTGGTGCAATTGCCGCACTGGTAAAATCTGCCAATCCAAGTTTAACTGCTACGCAAATTCGCGCGATCTTAACCTTATCTGCAATAGACATTGAAGCCGCTGGTTTTGACAATAATTCTGGATTTGGTATTGTTGATGCTTTTGGTGCAGTACAGGCTACTCAAGGCCAGGCTACGATCACTTTCGGTGGCTTTAGTTTTACTGAAACCATTCCTAGAAATAATAATGGTGTGCCTGATCCAGGTGAGAGAGGCAACGTTATTGTTAAGTTAAATAACCCCACCACAACAAATGCTACTGCTGTTTCGGCTACTTTAACCACGACCACTGCGGGGGTAACGATTTCCAATCCAACTATCAATGTAGGCACCATTACCGCTACCAGCAGTGTTAATAGCCAATTTGGAATAGTATTGAGCAGCAGTTTACCTTGTGGCACCAATATTCCATTTACACTAATGGTAGGCTTTAGCGGCGGTACTACCAGCCCTGTGACATTTAACTTTAGTCTACAAACCGGCAGATCCGCAGTAAACACTATCTCTGTCACTACGGTTTTGGATGCTACCGCGCCACCAGCATCTACTATGTATACTGCCAGCACAGGAACCCAAACTGGAAGACTTTTGCGTAATGGTGTAGCTGCTACCTGCGCGGCGCCAAAGGCTTCTCCGGGCCTAAATGATGCTACTGTTGTACGTCGCTTTGACGCTTACGTATTAAGGAATACCGCCACTACTACTCAATGTATGACGGTAACCTTGACTCAGCCTACTACTGCGCTCTTCTCATTAGCTTACAATGCTAATGGTTTCATTCCCGCCTCTCCAGCCGTGAACTACGCTGCTGATCCAGGCGCTTCTGCTGCTACTACTACCTACTCTTTGAATGTCCCGGCGGGACAACAATTCACAGTAGTTGTACATGAAGTTAATGCCAATGGTGGCTTAAACATCACCTACACTCTTAGTGTATCCAGCAATGTATTCGCTTGTGATCCAGTTAATCCATTTGCTTTGGAAAACATTTCAATATTTGTTGCTGACACAGCAAATAGCAGAATACAGCGTAGTGATGATGATGGCGCTACCTGGGTATCGATAGGCTTTGGTCCTGGCACCACCGCAGGCAAATTTAATGCTCCACGTGGTGTTGCTGCCAGCAGCGACAATTCAAAAGTATTTGTTGCTGACACTGCCAATAATCGTGTTCAACGTTCCACAGATAGCGGTGCTACCTGGACAGTAATGCTTAATCCAGGCACTACTCCAAATGCAGTCAATCAACCTGCTGGCCTTACTTATGATGAGCTAAACGACAAGTTGTACATTGCTGATACAAACAATAACCGTGTTTTGGTAGTAACGGGCGCTAGTACTGCTACGCCAACTTCGACAGTCTTTGCTGGTGCCGCACCTGGTACTGGTCTTGGCCAATTTAACCAACCTCGTGGTGTAGCTATTGACTTGAATGGTAAAGTCTATGTTGTAGATACAGGCAACAACCGTATTCAAGTAAATAGTACTGGTCTAGCCAGTGGTTGGACAATATTTGCTAATGCTACTGCCGGTACCGCAGTAGGATCTATGAATAGACCACGAGGAATCTTTGTTGATTCCAACGGTAAAGTCTATGTTGCAGATACAGGCAACAACCGTATTCAAGTAAACTCTACTGGCTTATCTACCGGCTGGACAGTGTTTATGTCGCCAGGAACAGTGGTAGACACTGTCAACGGTGCTGAAGGTGTGACAGTATCTTCTACTGGTAATGTCTTCATCGGTGACACACTAAACAATCGTGTACAGAGAAAACCAGCTACTGGCGGTACAGCCGTGATAGTTGGTCCTTTCGGTAGCGGTAGCGGTCAGTTTAAGTCTCCAACAGGCGTTCGTTAGTTTGCCTATCCTAAAAAGAGCTGATTTAGGTTGTAAAACCTAGATCAGCTCTTTCTTAGTGCGCCCGGCAGGGGGCGACCACAGGGAGGTGAAAGTCCTCTACGAACCCGACAGGGGGAATCGATAGCCTGACAGCAAGGGTGTCCATCGCGAGGTGGAATCTGAAGGAAGCCGCAGGCAAAACGCTGGCCCGACGAACAGAAATCACATAAGAGGCGGACAAGCTGGACGAGAAGGCTAATATCTTCAAAGTCCCATACCTGTACGGAAAACTTGGTCGTAAATGTGGCGGGCATAAGCGCGAAGGAGGTTGCGCAGTACCCGGGGAGGTCTGCAATTGTGCGATTGTGCTAGTGTCATCGAGAGATGATGCGATGCGATTGCAGAAGTCAGCAGAGGGCATATTAAGGTCATTCGATCAGACCGAAGGCCCGAACTTGAAGTAATGCAAGGGAGACTCGAATTTCGATGAGCAGTGCAGACGCAGACAGTATGGCTGAGATGTCCGAATCCCACCCTGATGGTAGCCGACGGAATCGGCGAGAAGATGGCGTGGGTGCGTCAAACCTCACGGCAACGAGAGACAACTCCAATGCAGCGGCAATGCAGTTGATGGAAGCGATGGTCGCACGCGAGAACATGATGAGAGCCTACTAACAGGTCAAGCGCAACCGAGGCGCGGCGGGAATCGATGGGATGAACGTCGAGCAGATGGGAGCATAGCTGAAGGATCAATGGGCGCAAATCAAAGAACAACTGCTGGCAGGCAATTACCAGCCATCGCCAGTGCGAATGGTAGAGATACCAAAACCGGATGGCAAGGGCGTGCGCATGCTCGGCATACCCACGGTAATAGACCGCCTGATCCAGCAGGCCCTGCATCAGATTCTTACTCCTATCTTTGACCCAAATTTCTCCGCACCAAGCTACGGATTCCGCCCAGGCCGTAGCGCACAGCAAGCCGTGCGACAAGCACGAGACTATGTCGTGCACTGGGTGGAAGGATCGATACTGCTGGCAAACTCCTCCCACTCCGTTTAAGCAGCCATATGTTTAAGTTTTTGAAAATGAGATATACGGGTTTTTTCACGAGGATGACCCTGCCACCAGGCACCTAAACGAACAAGGTTGATGGCAGCAGCAGTAGCAAAATGTTGAAGTTCAACTTTTGGTAGACCTTTATATCTTGCTTGCTTTATATCCATTGCGCGAGCACCTTGAGAAATTGTACCTTCAATTCCAGCGCGAGCTTTATATTCTTGTTTGAACTCTTCGGTTTTCTGCCTCGCTCGTGCTTGCTCTAACGCTTCATGATAAGGTCGGGCATTAACTGTTATTGTGCGACGTTGAGTTTTACAAGTAGTGCAATCCGATAGGTTGGGACAAGCAGAACAATCGCTCTTGCGGAAATTGATGTAAGCTATATCCATTCCATAATCAGCCTTGCTATCAAGCCAGCTTCCGCTAATCTTCCCATTAGGACAAATTGCTCGTTTGTTTTCCCAATCAATGGTGAAAGCTGAAATATCAAACCCTTTCCCCACTCTTGCTTGCCATCCTGGAGTTTCCATTACCGGCCCTATCAGATCGATGCCATAATTTTGTTGACTATTTACTATATGGCCAGCAGAGGTATATCCACCATCAACTAGCTGAGATGCTGGTAATAGATTACGCTCTTATAATTTTTCTTGAATATCTGGCAACACCTCTTTATCTGTTGCTGGCGCTGTCGTTGTTTTAACATCAACGATAAGGTTTGGTAATTGTTCTTCTATGGTTTCTGAAAGGAATAAGATTCTTTGCGAATGCTTGCGAGCGAAAAGATGGCAGAAACCAAACAAGATGAATCTCGCAAGCATTTGTAAAGAATTATTTGAACTAAATCGCGGTGAGTTGACTATGGGGATTG
>JBFLVQ010000595.1:0-6007 GCA_040758525.1 Acidobacteriota bacterium | reverse complement strand
ATTTACCAGGGGGATTGCTAATGTTATTGCATAATAGACAAGTAGAGGAAAGTAAGCTTGCTGGAACAGATTCGAACTCTTTTTCAAAGCTATTTTTTCGCTCACAATAAACAGCAATAGCAGAAACCCAAAGTAGATTAGGATGCCTTCGAAGCGGTGCAGTTGAGCTGGATTCAACCAGCTAATCTCTACAGGCATACTACGCAGCCATAATGCAATGTAGATACGTATAGTATTCGCAACAAGCGTGACAAGATAGGCAATCAGAGCGGTAGCTGGAATAAATCCCCAGGTGATGTTTTGTGATCGATTCCTTAATAGCTCTTTCAGTGAAAGCATCAGGAATGCAGTGATCAAGAAATTTACTCCTGCACAGGAAGCGGCAATCAGAAACCTCTGTTCTCTGCTGATATAGCCTGCATAAGACTCAAATTCAAACGAGATACCAGAGATTAGTTCAACAAATGCAGTCGTAGGAGCGAGAATCCAGCGTAACTGATTGACGCTTGCCGTTGAGTAGTATAGTTTGAGTGTGAAAGCACAAACTAGTACGACAAGACATTGCGCTATCCGCTTCCAGGTAAATCTCTCTTTCATATAAGACGCCGCCGACCACGTAGAATCATTATTAGTACAATCATTATCGATGCAGTAATCAACCATACGAACTCTGGTTCACTACCACTGGTCATACTTACGCCTACTGCTAGCTCACTCACTCCTCGCGGAAGTGGCAGCGGCTGATTCACATTCTCAGCTAGTCCTTGTGTGTTTCTCACTACTTCGTGAACTGCAATAAAGGAGGTGTATTGAGTCAATAGACTGTAGTTCAAACCCAAGCGAGTGATATTGCTGATCCGATCAACATCTAAATCACTCGAACCATAATCGGAGAGCTCGGCAATTCTTGATCTAGCCCACAAATAACGCAATGCTCGATTGGTATCATCAGGCTGAACACTAGCAACATTCAAACGCGTCAGGTAGTCGCCATACCCTGTTTTTCCCTGTAGCTCAATCGTTCCGCCTACTGACCCACGCCATTTGCCAAAGAGAATCACTGGACGCTGAGCGAATAGATCTGGAAGGTGGGTTGGCTGTACATCATATATATCAAAACCTAGCGAACGAATCTTAATATCGGTTAAGACTGGCGACTGAATATATTCTCGGAATTTGGCTGCTATTGCAGGAGCTTCTGCTTCCTCAGTAACAATAAAAGGCTCACCCATTCCAGCCTTTGCCACACCTTCAATAAGATAACGGTTTACTGCGGTACCTATACCGAAGGAGAACACATTACACTGATCCAGATGAGCGCGTATATAATCGAAGACTCCCTTCTCGCCAGAAATATAACCATCCGTTACTAGTACAATGCTGCGCGAAACGTTTGCTTCAAGAGGAATATTCATAGCCTGTTTAATTGCTTCAAGAAGTTCGGTGCCTCCACCTCCACGCTGTTGGTCGATCAAACGAATTGCATTAGAGATATTCTCTTGATCTGCTGGAAGCGACTTGGTGGAAAGCGTAGTAGAATCTCCCGCAAATAGAACAACATTGAACAGATCCGATGTTCGCAGTTGCCCAATCAGATCGCGTAGCAGACGTTTGGAAGTATTTAGAGGAAACCCATTCATAGAGCCAGAAACATCTACTACAAAAATATATTCTCTAACCGGTATGTCTCTGTTTGTTACTCGTTCTGGTGGTTGAGCCATATAAAGAAAAAAGTTCTCATCTATGCCACGGTAGAGAATAAGGCCTGAAGCGATCTTCTCTCCTGCTAAACGATAACGCAGAATAAAATCACGATCTCCTTGAAAAGCATCTTTTTCGTCTAAGACAAGCTGAGCAATACTGGGATTCTGCCATTGTGGAAAAATCTGATGTGATGCACAGCTTAAATCCTGTATAGGGACACCGGCTGAAATCTTAGTCGAAATGTGTAGTGTGCTGGTGGGAATATTGTCTTTATGCAGATATGGACTTTTAACCCACCTGTCTTCTTGTGGTGCTGAAGATTCATTCTGAGAAGAATAGCGTGGCCCTACAACTGTAGGAAAGACAACTTCATAGATGCCATCTGTGGGTATTAGAAGCTCCGTATAACGAAGTTCAATCTCAATCTGATCGCCTGGCATGATATTGGCAAGACTCATTGAAAACAGATTGGGTCGGTTCTGTTCCAGCAAAGATGCACTTTTGCCTGACTGCTTAGCGTCATCAAATTCCTGCTTAGCTTGTTCACGCTCTTTGATTTTGGCAACAATAACTTGATCACCTATGCGCATACGCATCGCATAAACAGCAGCTCGTGTAGATGCTGGAAAAACATAACTTGCATTGATCGGCCGCGAGCCTTCATTTCGATATGTTTGTAGTACCTGAACATCTGCGATAACCCCAGAGACAGCTATTTCAACATGGGTATCTTTGAGAGGTAAGTGATCTAGAGCAGGATCTCCTTGCACAAAGAAATATGGTGAAAGGGTTTTATCTTCTGGAGTCTTCGCAATGCTAGAAAAGGAAAAAATTACCATTACAATCAGAGCCAAACAGACTTTTTCTATATTGATTTGCATAATCACCTCTCCTCGGATTTCGCTTGTCTTCATAGGCAACTGAGATGCCAAGCAATCCTTGGAGAGTAAGCCTGAAAAAGCTACTGCAGCTTGAGGAAGAATGGATTTAGTCTTGTGTCAAATGCGCCACGTGTGTGTTATTTTCCTCGTTCTAACGCGTCTCTTGTCATCTAATGGAGAGAATACTCGATACTACGCAAATGGTAGGGAAAAAGTCTAAACTCTCTTTACTGTTGAAGGTTGGAGACATCCAGAGAGCTTAATTTTTATACCTTTTGATCTCACAGCTACTAAAAGACCTATTTAGCAATTGGTTAAAATCTACTATGGATCAATTTTATTTTAGCCTTCTATAGCTTATCATAAAGATAAGGAGAATAGATATGACAGATCCAAACCCATATTCGATCAACCTAGATACAAAATTTAAACCTCTTGAGCTTATTGATATTCAGCATATAGTTAATGCCTGTAGGGAACCTTGGTACAACCAGACATTATGCCAGGTAAATGACTCCGTTGTACGGCTAGGTGTCGTTCAAGGAGATTTTCATTGGCATAAGCATGATAGCGAAGACGAGTTCTTCTATGTAGTTGAAGGTCGCTTTATTATCGAATTAGCAGATCGAACAGTCGAGCTTGGTCCACGACAAGGATTTACTGTACCAAAAGGGGTTATGCATTGCCCACATGCGCCTGAGCGAACCGTAATTCTTATGATTGAGGGAACTGGTATCAAACCAACTGGTGATTAAACCTATCGTCCCTGGTAAAAAGATCATATATAGGCATTCGACAAACATCGAATGCCTGCACAAGACTTTTATTGGGAATTCGGTTGAATGGATCTGATCGAGAGCTGATCCGGTTTTGCAAGGTGTGCTCCTACCGTTTGATGCATTCGATCTTCAAACTGATAGTCATAAGCTTAGTGCTCGCCGAGACCACTTCAGTCACTGCTTGCCATTCCTGACCATCATCATTGAATTTCCATAAACGTCTAACTGCTTCACTACTTGTAGCCTTCTGTTCTGTCCATTCATTAGCGTTCAAGCTTTCACTGAGTAGCTTCAGCACATCTGCTGGCGTAGTATTGCCTTCCAATTGCCACTTAACCTCCCAATTTCGCGTTGTACCTTCAGTGCTCAAAACCTTCACCTCTATGCCCTGTGGCACAGGCAGGCGTAGACTTCTACCAAATACCTTTCTGATCGGGCGGTCAGCAAAGCTGGCACGAGCATAGGTTGAATCGGCCTTCCAATCATATTCCATATTGAGTGCCACCATCTGTGCCTTCCCCTTGCCGAATAGTTTTGTAACAACATACAACGCTCCATCTATTCCGGATGAGAGTCCAGCCGTGGTGATAAACTTACCATTGTCCACATAACGCTGATCTCTCACGACCTTGACCTTTGGTGCAGCGGTTGGTAGGCCATCAATGAGGTCGTAAAAGGTAGTCGCGGTCAGTCCATCAAGCAGGCCTGTTGGCGCCAAACCATAGATACCAGTACATACCGATGCGATACGCCGTATCTGAGCAGCACGACTCTTCACCCATGCCATCACTTTGGCGCTAGTTTCGCCACTACGTAAACCCCGTCCACCAGGGATAATTAGCGTGTCTAGTGCGGGCGCAGTCTGTAGGGTCTTGTGCGGTCGAAATACGATACCAGACTCAGCGGTGAAGGGTTTGCCGGTTAATCCTATAATCAGGACTTCATAACAACGTTGCTGCCCACTATTCCCTTCCTCGATTGTAGCAGTAGTAAATGCATCGGTTGGCCCAACTAGATCGAGCGCCATAATATCATCGTAACCGATCAGGCCAATACGTAGAGGATTCATACAGTCCCTTTCTTTGCCCAAATATACTTGCGGACGATGTCCGCTAGGACTAAAATACGACAATTCTAGACATTGGTGAATAGTTTAAGAAGAAGGATATTGAAGTATGAGTGTTGGTAGAATTTGATTGTGAGATAGATGAGGCGGAATATTAATCCGCCTCATCTGAAGTGTGGTTAGGCTATTGTAAAAAATTTGATTAGACCGTTGCCGCTGCTGACTTCCTTAATCCAACGTACTCTAGACTGGCAAACATTGCCACGCCCAACGCCTGAGCAATGACAAATATATAACCTAGCTCAGTGGGAGCAACCCATTTGGTCAGTAGCAGTAACAGACTATCTACCGTCCAAAGCGCGTTTAAAATAATGACTATCCAGACCACTCGTTGGGAGAGCTGCTCCCGTCTGGCAAGATAGACAAGGAAGGCTGCAAATGGTAGCAGGCTGACACCTGAATAGCGCAATAACCCCGTCGGTAATCCTAACCATTGCTCAAGAACATCGGAACCGAGCATTAATAGCAATCCAGTTGCGATGCAAGTTGTCGCATCAGCAAACAGTACCCAACGAAGAAAAGTTGAAGTACGAAATAACTGCATATTTTTGAGCCTCCATAGTAAATTGAGCTGTTAGCCATTCCGGTCATGGATCCAACCGGTTGCTTTGCCCATATGCATGATTTCGCAACTATTGTTAAAGGACAATTACCTTACAGGTAATGTGTAGACTTCTCAATTCATGGCACTGTTGTATCTTGATGCACAAGGCCCAAATTTAACTAATGCCGGCTCATTCTTCGAATGGTGCAGCCTCTATTAACTCATAGATATCTGGCAAATGCACGCCATGAAACTCTTTTCGCACAATATCGGCAGCCAAACTAAAGAGTGCCTTCAATGGTTTTTTCTGATAGATTGTGGCAAATGTATTAGTGATCGCTTTCTTTAGACCAAGTCGTGGAAATGTTTTTAGGATTACCTTAAGATCTTCCTGAGAGATCTGATCAAGTCCGAAACCGGCAACATCAACACCAGCTCCTAGGCTAACATAAGCAATCTCTATCTGTTTACGACTTACAATACCAATTGAGGTATGCAACGCAATTGCATCCCAGACCAGCGTGATCTTTTCTGGCGGAAAATTGTGTTGCGAGAGAAAATTACTTGCTGCATCAGCACCATCTACTTCAAATCTCTCATTACCATTAAACTTCTCTGTTAAACCAAGATCATGAAACATAGAGCCAAGATAGAGCAGTTCAGAATCATATCTGGTATTACTATTCTTTGCTAATAATTCAGCAAATATATAGGTGCGTACCACATGATTAAACAGATATGGGGGAGAGAATTCTTGCACTAATTGAGTTGCGGCTACGGCCAATTGGCTATCGGGAATACGAATGCCAGCGATCTCTTTTGGTATTAGATTAGTAGTCTTCTCCAACATAATTGTGACTCCTTCTCTTATTGCTGCGCGACAATAGCGCGATAGTTTGTCTTAATTTGATCGATAAAATACTACATAATAGCGATGGCAGAAATGACAAATAACCCATTATTTCTGCCATTT
>JBFLVQ010000594.1:0-6010 GCA_040758525.1 Acidobacteriota bacterium | reverse complement strand
AGATGCGACTATAACAGAGGAAGCCAGTCAAGCACAACCAGAAATAACTATCATCTTTATTATCATATGATTAACCTGGTATCAGGATACCTCTATGGTCTCTTAGGTATGGACTTCGAGTGGTCCTGAAGCGATTGCAACATTGTTTGCTAAGATACGCAAATGTGCACAATCATTGAGTGTCAACACCTGCCAAGATGCCTGCTCTGTGAGTTGGTAACGGTTCAAGGAGCAGTTATCGATCTGGTATGTAACGGTATGGTTAAGCTCTGGTGGAATACCAAAAATATGGTGATTGATATGAAAGATCACTCCACCGTGTACTACCATAAGAATATCGCCACCAGAATGTTGTGAAATAATCTCTTGAAAAGCCGCTACCACACGCTGTCGCATTGCTCTATGCGACTCCCCGCCAGGAGAGACAAAATCGGCATCACGTCGCATAATGGCAATATACTCTTGTGGATATTTACGAGCTAGCTCTGCAAAGCTCTCGCCATGAAAGTCGCCCAAGTTAATTTCACGCAGTCTGGCACAAGTATTAATGGTGAGACCAAGCCGCGCTGCTAGTGGTTCGGCAGTTGCGCAAGCACGTCGTAGATCGCTTGAATAGAGCGCTGTGAAAGATTCTTGTGCAAGTGCTAGCGCAGTTAATTCGGCCTGTTGACGGCCTAACTCGGTCAATTCAGCATCGGTCTGGCCAGTGTAGAATTTCAGAGCATTACCAGTCGATTGGCCATGCCGTACTAGCGTAATACTAGTTGTCATGAATGCCTGCACATCTCCTTGAGCTTTATGATTCCTGCGAAGGCGATTTACTAGGAACGATCTCGGCTGCTTCTTTACGCAGCTTCTCGGCTTGAAAATGGGTTACTAATGCCTGTATGAGATTGCCTATATCACCATCCATAAACATATCGAGTTGATGTATAGTGTAGCCAATACGATGATCAGTAACTCGATTATCCTTAAAGTTGTAGGTACGTATCTTCTCGCTACGATCACCTGAACCAACCTGCTGTCGTCTTTCTGCAGAGATGGCATCCTGCTGTTTCTGTCGTTCGATCTCTAATAGACGTGCACGTAATACACGTAGAGCTTTCTCTTTATTCTTAATTTGCGACTTCTCATCCTGACAAGAGACCACCGTATTGGTAGGCAGGTGTGTGATTCGTACTGCTGAATAGGTAGTGTTGACCGATTGACCACCTGGTCCACTGGAGCAGAATGTGTCTATGCGTAGGTCTTTCATCTCTATATGTACATCGACATCTTCTGCTTCTGGTAATACTGCTACGGTTACTGCCGAGGTGTGTATACGGCCAGAACTCTCTGTTTGTGGCACACGCTGTACACGATGCACACCCGATTCATGCTTGAGTTTGGAATAGACACGGTCACCTTCAATCATAGCTACCGCTTCCTTGGTTCCTCCAATACTCGATTCAGATGAATCCATTATCTGAAACTTCCAGCCTTGACGCTCAGCATAACGGGCATACATACGTAGGATCTCAGCAGCAAAGAGGGTGGCTTCATCTCCACCGGTGCCTGCTCGCACTTCTAGAAACACGTTCTTCTCATCATTGGGATCCTTGGGTAAGAGCAGTAATTTTAACTCCTCCTCACACTGTGTTACCTGTTGCTGGAGATTCTCTTGCTCCTCGCGAGCAAAGGCGATCAATTCTGGATCGTGAGACTCTTCAAAGACCTGCTTGGCCTGCAACATATCGTTTTTAAGCACTTTGTGCTGTCGATACTTCTTCACGATCTCTTCCAGTTCGCGATGCTGTTTGGCTATTTTGGCATAACGGTTCTGATCGGCCAGCATTGTTGGATCACCAAGCTGTCCAGTCAGTTCCTCATATTTTTGTTCAATTGATTCCAATTTTTCGAACATGGTTATTACCTTAAATATATCTTGAGAAGATCATCAGCCTGCTTGGTGACCAAGCGTTACTAAAAAAATTAACCACAGTTTCGGTTAGCAGTGGATTGCATACGCTAGTGAAAAATACACTTTACGTTACTGCACCGATCTGTGGTCAGGTTGTGGTTTATCTAATGCTGAGCACGCGCCAAACCGAGCGAGCCAAATTTGGCCAGCCAACGACAGAGCTGCCTTATGGTTGTTGCGCTCGTATTTATGCGGTTCATAAAGCTCAGCTACTTTGCTTCGGAGACGCTGCCGCGATTGTACTTCTTCTGGAAACGCTCAACGCGCCCGGCTGTATCGACCAATTTCTGCTTACCAGTAAAGAATGGATGGCAGGCAGAACAGATCTCCAAACGGATCTCTTTCTTGGTTGAGCGAGTGGTAAACTGTTCGCCGCAGCTACAGATTACTTGAGTATCAAAATATTTTGGGTGGATACCTTCCTTCACTGCTTTACTTCTCCCTCTAAACTTGTTACTTGCTTAATACGCAACTTTTCAAGATACTCTCAGCTATCTTATGATGTCAAGCGCGTCCTGCTAGCTAGATATTCTCTATAGGCAGTGCTAGTGGTGGCTCGACAAGAAAATCTAGCCCATTCATCTCGGCTAGCGCTAGTTGCACATTCTTTTCTGGGGCTTCATCGAGCGTAATAACAAAAGGCAATTGGCGCTTGTTTTGATAGCCCTTCTCTTGCAACACAGCATCGATATTTATGTCATGACGGGCTAAAATCGCCGCCAATTGGGAGATTATCCCAGGCCGATCATCAACAACAAAGCGTAGTGAATAAGCGGAAGTAAAGGCCGTTGTTGATGCTAATGACTGCTCAGTAAGATTTCGATAATTAAAGGGCGGACTTAGATTGGCGACCCCTACTGATAACTCACGCGCGATCTTAACGATGTCTGAGACGATAGCAAGACCTGTAGGTCCGCCGCCGGCACCACGACCATAATACATCGTACAGCCACCTGCTACTCCGGTTACTAGCAAGGCATTAAAGACCCCTTCTACTTTCGCTAAGATACTTTTACGTGGTACTAGCGTAGGGCTTACAGAGATGGCTAGCTCTCCGCTTTTTAGTCGCCGTGCAGTACAGATAAGTCTAATTGTATAGCCAATATGATGGGCATAAAGAAAGTCATCAGGATGCAAGCGAGTAATCCCGGTTGTTGGTATTGTTGCTGGATCGAGTGATACCCCAAAACAGAGCATTACCAGTACTGCCAGCTTATCGCGCGCATCTAGTCCTTCAATATCTAAAGTAGGATCGGCCTCTGCATAACCCAATCGTTGTGCATCAGCAAGCAGTTCGTCGAAGGAGCGACAACTCTTCTCCATCTCAGTAAGTATATAGTTGGCAGTACCATTCAGTATCCCATGAATCGACTCGATACGTTCACCGGCAAGGCCGGTGCGGATCGCATCAAGCACAGGGATCCCTCCTGCTACCGCAGCCTCTATGCCTAAACTGACATTGTGTGTGGCAGCTAATTTGGCCAACTCTGCCCCTGCCACCGCCAGTAATAGCTTATTAGCGGTAATCACCGATTTGCCACATTCCATGGCTCTTCTGATGTAGTTGTTGGCAGGTTCACGGCCCCCGATCGCTTCTACAACAATATCGATCTCTGGATCTGTGAGGATTGTTAATGGATCGGTAAGGCGTCTCACACTCGCCTCCACCCAGGAAGTATCGCGTTTGGCAATGTTGGGGCTGCAGATCGCCTTTACACGCAAATGGCAGTCGAGCCGGCGAGAAAGCTCCTCATAATGTTCCTGAAGAATGCGCAATGTGCCTGACGCTACTGTACCGAACCCTAAAAAGCCTATATTAATAATCTCTTTCTTAGTCATGCGAATAAACTCGTCCTGATTTATTGCCGCGCACGAAGTGGCGGGTTTTTCACAAAGCTGGCGCAAGGGCTACAAATATCGGCTGCTCTTGCTTATAATGTTCACTCTGTTGGCCGTTTTGCCCTATCTCAACCTCGTGAAAGGACACTAGAATACCATGAACAAAGAGACCCTGACCATTATTGACAATCGTACTGGAAAGACCTACGAGATCCCTATCGCCAATGATGCTATTCGCGCCATGGACTTACGTCAGATCAAGGTTAACGAGGAAGACTTTGGGCTGATGAGCTACGACCCGGCTTTTGTCAATACAGCCTGTTGTAAAAGCTCTATTACTTACATAGACGGTGAAAAAGGTATACTTCTTTACCGTGGTTATCCAATTGAGCAATTAGCAGAAAAGAGTACCTATTTAGAGACTGCTTATCTGATTCTTTATGGTGAACTACCCAATAAGACCCAATTGCAAGAATGGACTCACAATATTACCACACATACAATAATGCATGAGAATATTAAGAAGTTTATTGACGGGTTTCATTATGATGCTCATCCTATGGGTATGCTAGTTAGTACAATTGGTGCCCTTTCGACTTTTTATGCCGATGCCAAGAATATACATGATGCTGCAGTTAGGCGTAAACAGACCTATCGATTGATTGCCAAGATGCCCACGCTGGCTGCTTTTGCTTATCGTCATTCCATTGGTATGCCTTATGCCTATCCTGATAATGATCTCTCTTACTCAGGTAACTTCCTTAATATGCTTTTTAAAATGACGGAAGTAAAGTATAAGCCCAATCCAATATTAGAGCGTGCTCTAGATGTTCTCTTTATCTTACATGCTGACCATGAGCAGAACTGTTCAACCAATGCTATGCGTAGTGTCGGTAGTTCACATGTAGATCCCTATTCAGCCATTGCTGCTGCGATTGCCGCCCTCTATGGACCGCTACATGGCGGCGCCAATGAGGCAGTAGTATTAATGCTCAACGAGATTGGCAGTAAGGAGCGTATTCCTGAATTTATCAAGAGGGTCAAGGCTGGTGAGGGACGTTTGATGGGGTTTGGTCACCGTGTTTACAAAAACTATGATCCACGCGCCAAGATTATTAAAGAGATCTCCTCTCAGGTATTTGAAGTAACAGGTCGTAATCCACTACTTGATATTGCTCTTGAACTAGAGCGTATTGCTCTGCAGGACGAGTATTTCATTAAACGTAAACTCTATCCCAATGTCGATTTCTATTCTGGTCTGATCTATCAAGCAATGGGCTTTCCATTGGAGATGTTTCCAGTACTGTTTGCTATTCCACGTACGGTTGGCTGGAGTGCGCAATGGGAGGAGATGCTACAGGATAGCGAGCAGAAGATTGCCCGACCAAGACAGATCTATCTTGGTTATGATCGGCGTGATTATGTCTCATTAGAAGGGCGCTAAGCTTAATCATTTGTGTATTATAAACTACTCCACCTAACCTAATAGTATAGGTGGAGTTTGGTATTTTGGGGCAGGTAGATTGAAGCTGGTGACTCAACTCAACGTAGTCGAAGAATTAACTTTAGCCTAGCGGTAGTCACGCAATAGGAATTGACATGGGTCTTGTAATCGCAGTATTTGATCTTGCTGAGTTAGTGTCAGATGAGGAGATTGAAGCTTGGGAACTTGCAGAGTTTAAAGAAACCTATGACCAGCTCAACAAATTTCTTCTTAAGATGGGTTTGCCAGAGCATATTGAGCCTGAAGAGATTCCTGATGGTGTTATTTATCGAGGTGAAATAGTCGGATTCCCTTATTCCTGTATTCACTATCTTCGACGGGCTTACATTTATCAAAAGCTTGGCTTGACGTTGACACCCTGTAGTGATGGAGCATCAAGCGATCCGGTTCTTACTGCGGAATATCAATCACCACAAATAGATTCACATCTAATACACTTCTCTGATAGTAGTGGATTCTATGTACCAATCGATTTTGCTAAGCCACTGGAAGCGGATTATGAAGATGAGGTTCTTGGTGATGCAGTTGGGTCAAGTTTTGGTCTACTTCGTGAACTCATTGAAGTAGCTCCAACAATTGGTATTGACCTTAATGAGGGAGAGCTTTCTGACGGGCGGGCGGCTGAGTTGGCTGATTTCGAAAATGAGAAAAAGCATCCTTTCGAGACTGAGCGTATGGTATGGTTCACACTATACGAAGCGGCTCGG
>JBFLVQ010000593.1:0-6027 GCA_040758525.1 Acidobacteriota bacterium | reverse complement strand
CTAGGTCTCGGCAATAAGCAGTTATATCTTTTGTTAGGGGGATTTGGCCACCGAGTTAATGATTTAAGGGCAGGTGGTGGAATTGATTCACGCTCTGCAGTTACCCGCCTTTTTGGTATCTCTTCAAAGGTTTTAGGTGATCGTCTACAGGATACCGGCTTCACCCAATATGGCGGTTTCGCGAAAATCTTATGGAGACCAACCTCAGATCAGCAATTTTCCTTCTTCTATAATCGCAGCGATCAACGCCGTGGTCGCCGTTATGTGCTGTTAAATGGTGGTTTCTTTGCTCCATTAGCAGAATTTACTCCTAATATTCTGGACTTCTTTTATGCCAGATATGAGAAGCAAGAGGTAGGATTCTTGGATTCGTTAGGGAGTTCCTTCTCTTTTAATCGCCAGCGCACGGCCTTTCATTTCCAAGGTGGTAGTTTTTTTCCCAGGCAGGATGAGGATCGTCGAGTAGACTCTTATAGCTATCAATTACAGGGTACTGCGCATATCGGCAGTTACCAGTTCTTAACCTTTGGCGCAGAATTATATGACGATTATGTTGATAGCCAAGCAGAACTATTTAGCCCATTTAACCAGAGCCGCTTCGCGATACGTGCTACGGTCCCCAATGGATCACGCTTCCAATCCTATGGTATATATCTACAGCAGACGGCTGATCTAATACCAGATAAATTAACTATCAATAGTGGAGTGCGCTATAGCGCATTCTTCTTTAAGAGTGCAGCCAAGGATAGCCCGATCGTAGCTGGCCAGCCTAGCGGGTTCGACACCTCTATACGTACTGACAATGTTACTTTCAACTTTGGTACAAGCTTTTTTATAAATGAGAATGTTGCTCTCACAGCCAATCTAAGCCGTGGTTTTCGTGCTCCTAATGTTGCTGATCTAGGTACATTTGGTGTTACTGCTTTTGGCTTTGAGATCTCTCCTGCCAGCGCCGCTGCCGCCGGAGGAATCCTTGGCTCAACTTCTACTTCAAATACCCGTTCCACCGGCAGGCCAGTAAGGCCGATTAGACCAGAAACACTGCTTAACTATGAGATGGGGATAAAGTTTCGCAATCGCAGATTCTACACCACATTCTCTTTCTTCAATGCCAATCTCAATGATTTTATTACCAAACGGGCATTGATATTGCCGCCTGGCTCAGTAGGCAAGGTATTGGATGGCCTACTGATAACTTCACAGAATCCAGAGACAGGAGCAGCATTTATTTTTGGCCAACCTGCAGTTATTACCGCGAATGCTACTAATATACGTATCTATGGTGTAGAGACCACAGCTCAGATCAATCTCTCTAGTGCACTGACATTGGCTGGCAACTTCTCCTATCTACGTGGTAAGGACAAAAATTTTATTGCTCCACCTACATCAATATCAGATTTGCCAATATCAGATGCGCCAGATATTCCTGGCGGTCTGCCTCCGGCAAATGGATTTATTAGTCTACGCTATCAACCGCCTGCCAAGCACTTCTGGTTAGAGGCATATTCCAATTTAGCCTCCTATCAAGATCGGCTCTCCTCAATAGATTATCAGGATGTCAATATTGGTGGTGTACGTGACCGTGGTCTTATTGGAGCGATCTTTAATTTCGCCGCCAGAGAAAGAGGCTTGATTGGTAATGGTGCAGATGGTAAGCCATTTACTGCTGATGATGTCTTGCTGGCAACTGGTGAAAAGTTGCCTGAGATTCTTGATCGTGTGTTAGGGCCTGGCGTTGTTAGAGCACCCTTTAGAAACTCCACACCCGGCTATGCAACACTAAATTTTCGTGGCGGATTTCAGATCGGTGAGAATTCTACAGTAAATATCATTCTTGAAAATGTCTTGGACAAGAACTATCGTCAACATGGTTCAGGCTTGGATGCCGCTGGCATCAATCTAGTAGTTCGTTACTCCTGGCGTTTCTAAAATCGTCTTATCTCACTAGGAGGGAGTAATGGTTAAGTTTACTGCAATAATATTGCTCGGCTTGACACTACTACTTAGTTCACTAGTAGTTCAGGCAACCGACCCAGGACCAAATCTGGAAGAGAAAGCGGTAAAGAAAGTAATCCCTGTTTATCCACCCTTAGCGCGCCGTAAGCGTGTAGAAGGTAAAGTCGTGATAGCAATACAAGTGGATGCCAATGGTGTTGTTACCGAGGTAGAATTCTTAGAAGGCAACGCGCTGTTTAAGCCTGTGACATTACAAGCAGCTCCCCAATGGTCTTTTCAGAAGTCAGCAAATGGAATGAAAGGCCATATAGTTTTTAACTTCAAGTTAGGAACAGAGTGAGTGGCTATCGCCAACGACCGCGACGACGAGCAAATTGGAAGTTGAATTCAGCACCATAGAGTAGTGATAGCGTAGTAAGAAACATCCAGACCAACAGTACAATTACAGCACCTAGTCCTCCATAGATACGATTATAGGAACCAAAATTCTGTACATAGCGGTTAAAGAGCAACGTCACCCCCAACCATAGCCCAGTTGCAAGCAATGCGCCTGGCAATACACCACGCCAACTCTTTTGCTGCTCGCCGCCGACACGATAGAGCAGTGCCGCAATCGCCACAGTTGTGATAATAACAATCAGCCAACGCGCCGCCACCCATACCCACCATAGATCAACACTAAAATATTGTGATAAGTAGAACTCCAGTTGTCGCTCCACCTGTTGGGCAAAGATAGTTACTACTGTTGATATCGCCAATGGTATCCCTACAGCAATTACCAGTAGTATTGCAACAAAGCGGCGTAGCCAGAATCCCCAATATGGTCTTACTTCATAAATGATGTTGAAAGATTTATGTAAGGTCATCATCATTCCTGAAGATGTCCAAAGTGTACCGGCTAGCGAGATCCAGAGTAGACGTGTAGGCGGACGTGCTGCCATTAACGAGATATAGTTGGCAACAATCGCCTGACTGTCAGCAGGAAGCACTTTGCTAAGTGTGATCGAGATCTCTGCAACACTGCGTGTCGTATCACCAAGCAGGAAAAAGAGCACAATCAGTGATAGCAGCATAGGAAAAAAAGAGAGAATAAAGGAGTAGGCAGCCTCTTTTGCTAGTCCTATACAGTTGTCGTGGTATGCCTTGACAGCCGCATCCTTGAGGGCAAAAAGAATAAGCGAGAATGATATGCCGCTACTAGCTCGTCTCCACTGCGGCGATCGATAGCGTAGCTTGGCCACAGCGTTTTTCCGTCAATCTATTCTTCCCGTCGGTCGTCAAGCCTGACACGCTGCAGACGACTAGTGTGCAGACCTCGACGCGTCTCATTGGGAAAGAAACTAGAAAGAATTTCGACCGAGCGCCAGATCGGCTCATCTTGATTAGGTGAGGGCAGGTTTGTACCAGCAAATTTGGCTACTAGTACTGTGATATTGTCCTCACCACCACGCAGATTGGCTAGCTCTACCATATTTCGACAGGAGATATCCATAGATTCAGACGAGAGCATAATATCACGTAACTCTTCGTCTGTGATCTTATTAGAGAGGCCATCAGAACAGAGTAGCAGGAAATCGCCCTGACATAGCTCAACCTTGGTCATTGCTACCTGCACACTAGGTTCGACTCCTAATGCCTGTAGAATGATGTTACGGTTAGGAGCAGTAGCAGCTTGCTCCTTGGTAATACGCCCAAAGTCTATCAACATCTGTACAGCAGACTGGTCTTTTGTTACTTGTTCAATCTGTCCACCTCGTACCAGATAGGCGCGACTATCCCCTACTTCGGCTATATAGGCAGTATGCCCACAGACAAGCGCAGCCGTAAGAGTAGTACCCATACCACGGTAATCAATATTCATCTGGCTCTCTTCCCATAGCCGTAGGTTTGATTTCTCTACACAGATCTTAAGCAGATCTGGGATCGATACACTTGCACGCATACCATTATTAAGACCCCTGATCAGTTCTGCTAATAGAGTATCAATACCTAATTGACTGGCAATATCCCCAGCCGCCGCACCGCCCATCCCATCTGCTACGGCTAACAGACTACCAGCCGGTCCTAGTGCATGCTCTATGACCGATTTTGTCTCCATAATAAACCGCTGTGTGGAGTAATCAGCCAATGCTGTACCAGTAGAGAGATCGGCCACTAGATAAGAGTCCTGGTTCTGTGCACGCACAATTCCAGTATCAGTTATACCAAAAATTGTTAGATTAGTATTGCCTTGCTGATTCACTGCCCCCCTGCCCTTATACACTGTCTTGACTAAGAATCAAATACCCCTCAATTAAAGAAGAAACATTTTACTGCCATTACCGTTGCCGGAGCAATTATTAATTAGAAGCGGCAGCAGCCATTTTTACTTTTAGGTTATCAATCTCGGCCTTAATATTCAATACTTAATTTATTGATGAGACTAGTAAAGAGCCCACTACACAGGTTAAATTGCCTGAACCAATTGGTTGAGCTTCTCAAAGAGTAGGTTGTAATCGACGGGCTTGGCCAAATGTAGATCAAAGACAGAGCTGCTGGTCTGAAACTGTGGCGCTCGTTCAGCAAATCCGGTTAGCGCAATTGCAGGCACCTGCTCCAATCCTGGTAGCGAACGTAACTCCTCGATCAGTTGGTAGCCATCCATCTGTGGTAACCCTATATCTGAGATAATTACACTAGGCTGGAACGCTTGTGCACAGGTAAGCGCCTCGGCAGGCGAGGCGACACAACAGACATCAAATCCTTCACACTGCATCATCATTCCTAACATTATGCGTGTATCATCGTGATCTTCAACAATTAGTATGCGACTCTTGGCTGTAGCAGGTCTCACACTAGACATCTTTCTATCCTTTCTATCTTTGAAAACCCAAACTAGTGATCACTAGGGGCGCCTTCTGAATCGCGTAGTCGTGTAAAATGAGTAATAATCTTTTCTGCTAATTTGCGCCCTACAAATGGTATCAATTCAGCTTGGCTCGCTTCTGATACTCGCTTAAGCGAGCCAAAGTTACGTAGCAATCTCTCCTTGAGTTTTTTCCCTACTCCAGGAATCTGAGTTAGCTCCGAACTAAAATCACGCATCTCACGCCGTTTACGATGATAACTGACAGCAAAACGATGTGTTTCATCACGCACCATCTGAATAAGATGTAGTACTGGTGAGTGACGATCAAGTATTACCGGCTCATCCTCACGCCCTTTAACAAAGAGGATCTCTTCGCGTTTGGCGATCGCAGCGGTTGGCAATGCTTCTAGGTCTAATTCTGAGAGTGCACGTACAGCAGCCGCTAATTGTCCTTTGCCACCATCTATCAGCACCAAACTAGGCAATGGCTTCTTTTCCTGTAATAGACGCCGGTAGCGGCGTGAAACTGCCTCATACATAGAGGCAAAATCGTTGGCTTCACCTTCTACTGAGCGGATCTTGAATTTGCGGTATTCAGATTTGTTCATTTTGCCGTTATCACATACCACCATAGCCGCAACATTTTCTGATCCCTGTAGATTAGAGATATCGAATGATTCAATACGTACAGGCAAAGAGGGCAACTCTAATACATCCTGTAGCTCTTGCAACACCTGAGTCATATCCGGCTTAAGTACACGAAACCGCTGTTCAAAAGAGATTTTTGCATTCTTCTCAACCAGATCTATCAAGTCACGCTTGCTGCCTCGCTGTGGATCAACAATCTGAACACGCGCCTGTCGCTGCAGCGACAGATACTCTTCGAGCAAGTGTTGATCCTCAAAATCGATCGGCACATAGATCTCTTCCGGAACATAATTGCCTAGCGAGTAGTATTGCTTGAGCGCCTCACCAATGAATTGGGCAGGATCAAACGGCTCAACTAAATCCTCCCAAAAGAACTCGCGCCGACCAACAATACGTCCTTCACGCATAGTGAAGAGTTGCAAAGCAGCCCGCGCACCCTCACGAAAATAGCCAAAGATATCGATGTCGGCGCCACGTGTAAGCATCATCTTCTGCTCTTCACCCAAGCGCTCGACAATACGTATCTGATCACGGTATTTGGCAGCGCGTTCAAAATGTAGTTGTTCAGCAGCCTC
>JBFLVQ010000592.1:0-6061 GCA_040758525.1 Acidobacteriota bacterium | reverse complement strand
GCGCAGTAAGATATTTACGACGATCGCCGTGTACCATTACTTGATTTATATAGGGTGAAGTCTTGAGTAGATTCTCAATATTTTGTGGAGCAATATTCTTGCCTGCAGAAGTGATGATCAAGTCCTTCTTGCGATCAGTGATAACTAGATTGCCTTCTGTATCGAAATGGCCAACATCACCAGAGTAGTACCAACCATCAACAAAGGTGCGAGCTGTTGTCACAGGATCTTTGAAATAGCCCTTACAGATTCCGCCGCTACGTATAAGAATCTCACCATCTTCAGCAATCTTCACTTCCACGGTAGGCAATGGTTTACCAACGGTGCCAAAACGTAGGCTATCTGGTCGTGTCGCAGTTGCTGGTGCACTGGTTTCGGTTGCTCCATAGGCCTCCATAACAGGTAGTCCAACACTATAGAAAAACTCTGAGATGGCAGCAGAAAGTGGTGCTCCGCCAGATGCGATATATTTTACTCGACCACCTAAACGTTGACGCAATTTTTGGAAGACCAATCGATCTGCTAACCAATATTTGATCCTTAATGCAATACTAAGACGACGCCCTTTCAACTGTCGTTGTGCAGCTTGTTGTCCTACTGCTAATGCCCAATAGAAGATCTTTCGTTTGATCCAACTACCGCCTTGCACTGCAGCAAGGATGCCATTATAGACCTTCTCATAAAACCTAGGTACACCATAGAGCACAGTAGGACGTATCTCTTGAATATCAGCGGCTACGGTCTCAAGTTTCTCAGCAAAACCGATTGTGCCACCACTGTAGATTGAGAAGTATAGGCAACCGATTCGTTCCAATGCATGTGGCAATGGTAGATATGAAATGAAAGTTTCATGCTCAGTAAACTCAGGCACCATCTCAAACATCTTCTCACAGATGAAATCGATATTGTTATGGGCCAGCATTGCTCCTTTAGGGGGACCGGTAGTGCCTGAAGTATAGATTATTATTGCTGTATTATCTGGCTTAATGGCTGCTAGTGAGCGGGTGATAATGGACTCATCTTGAGTAAGAGCAGTGCGGCCTAGTTGGCAAATTTCGGCGAAGCGATGTAGTTTGATACCAGTGATCGGTTTGACCGTCTCTTGCCCCTCTATCAGTATGATATGTTTGAGATGCTCTAGCTCAGAAGCAATATCAACAATCTTCTGATATTTTTCGGCATTGTCTATCACGAGAAAGCGAGCTTCACTGTGATTGAGAATATAGATGAGTTCCCTGGGATTAGTATTGGTATAGATTGCTACTGTAATACCACCAGCGATCATTGTAGCCAGATCGGTATAAGCGAATTCTGGGCGATTGGCTGAGAGCAGACCTAAGGTTTCGCCACGCTCCAAGCCAAGCGCAAGCAGACCAGCGGCAAGCTCGCAAGTATATACACAATATTCTTGCCAATTGATGTCGTGATAGCGGCCTTGTCGCTTAACACGCAAAGCGACACGGTCTGGATGCTCTTGGGCGCGGCGCATCAATATTTCCAGTAGGCGTTCACCATTAGGGGGCGTATCGTTTTGTTGCTCTGTTGTAGGTTTGCGCGCAGCAGGTTGAGAGTTTTTCGCGGCTGCCACAGTGCCTCTGCTGGCCACCTTGGCGGATAGCGGACGGGGATGATTATGGCTAGATTTTTTCATGATGTAGTACTCGCAGGAGTGGTATTAAAGCGATCTTTGACGACCTATATTATCGTTGGTTTGTCATTTATTGACAAGACAATATTTGAATGGCTAATGAGAGAATTTAAGGAGGGAGGCCGGTCCAGGGATGAAGTGATTTCTGTTACCCGCTCCTGCTGACCAGATGTCCCCCACTATTAAAAACTACGACGGTGTTTCGATAGTGGATTGTTGGTTAGATTATTTTCTTGATCGGTATTTACGTTGACTTTTCTCGATCGAGAAATACAATGTTAATTAGACATAGTCGCAGAGGCTTTATATAACCTGAGGATCTATTTTTAACTATTATGTGTCCTGACTTTGAGATTAGAGAGGTGATAGAAGGGGAATTGGAATTCTTGAAAGAGTGTGATGTCTTTCTCAATTTAGATGATGCGCTAATCCATTTAATACTGGCACGTGGCGAAGTAATTACCTTATCTCCAGGTAGCAAGCTTTTCGAGATTGGCGATCCTCCCGATCGATTTTTTGTTATTAAGAGTGGTGTAGTAGAGATCTGCCGACCTTCCATAGAGCGGCCTGGTGAACTGCGTCCGGTTGCCTATTTGGGCACATCTGACTCTATGGGGGAGATGACCATGATTACTGGTAGTAGTCATGGTTCGACCGCGCGACTACCAGAAGGTGGCGAACTCTTCCAAATCTCACGCGAAGAATTTCTCCACCTTATCGATGAACAACACAAATTTGCCAAGAATCTACTCATCCTTTTTGCACAACGTTTAGAGTCGCGTGTTAAGGATATGCGTATTGCCAAGCGCCATCTGCATGGCAATCTACGTTTCTTCGATCTGCCTACAGTTATTCAGACTATTATTAATTCTAGATTGACTGGCACGCTTGTGATCACTAATGAGCAGCAGGAGCCTTATACAGAAGTGAACTTTGATAAAGGTGAAGTACGTAGCGCTTTTCTTGACAATCTCTTCGGCGAGGAGGCGTTTATGCAGCTATTTCAACCTCCTCCACAAGATGGTAACTTCGACTTTAAAACTGGACCAATTCAGGAAGTCGGCGACAAGCGATTTGAAATTTACCATCCTACTATGAACCTACTAATGGAGTCGGTGCGATTGCAAGATGAGTTAATGGAGATGAAGAATGTCATTAATGAAGATGATATCTTTGCTCCTGCTGTGAGTGATCTCGACTGGGATGCTGATGAGCGTGATTATCCTTTGGCACTTCAGATCTGGTTGGTACTGCAGGAACAGCGCTATACTGTTGCAGAACTGCGTGTCAGTACACTGCGCTGCCATTACTACTGCTACAGCGTGCTACATCGTCTATTGCAGACAGGACAGATCAAACGCATCTGATAATTACTATCAACAATATTTTCCATTTCGTCATTCTCATCAGATGATCTGACTTATTGTCGCTCTATGTGAAAGTATTTGCACAGCACAATAAGCAACTTTGTCTACCTGCTGCGGCATCTCGAATTTAGAAAGGAAATTGTTTTATGTCTGTCAAGGTTCTAGTTGCAGAGGATGATAATGATATTAGGTTTGCTCTCGATCTATTGCTTAGTATGGAAGGCTACGCTGTCGTTACTGCAGCAGACGGTGAGCAAGCTTATAAACTAGCACAAAATGAAAATCCAGATCTCATCATTACTGATATTAGCATGCCAAAGTTGAGTGGAGTGGAACTGACAAGGTTGATCCGACATAATGAAAAATTGGCAGATAAGAAAGTGTTAGCGATCTCTGCTTATGGTGAAAAACCTAAGCATGAAGTTCTTGCTGCCGGTGCCAACTGTTTTGTCTCGAAACCAATCGATATGGATCGGCTGCTACCTAAGATCGCCTATCTGGCCGACCATCAGACCGTACAATAGCAATGAAGAAGAGTGCGCGCCAAGCTTAGCCTAGCGCGCCCTTTCACAATTAGGTCTCTTTAATTTGCTACTGCTTATTTACGGTCTTCTTTGCGGGCTAGCTCTGTCTGGATCTGTACTTCTAGTATCTCTGCAACATTACTCATAAAGCCGACTGTGCGGTAGCGAATTGTGCCATTGCGATCAATCACAAAGACGGTTGGAAAGCCATCCACTTGATATTTCTCACCTGCCTGCATGTCGTGATCGAATACAACGGGAAATGTATATTTATTCTCTGCGATAAACTTCTTTGCAGTATTGATACGATCCTGACTGGAAGGACCAGGCTGCTCCCAATTCATACCGATAACAACGACACCTTTGTCTTTGTAGGACTCATATAATTTTTGAATATGGGGCAACTCTTGGCGACAAGGCGGGCACCAGGAACCCCACCAGTCAAGCACAACCACTTTGCCACGTAGATCCGACAAGCGCACAATCTCACCCTGAGGATTTTTCAATTCCCAAGCAGGCGCGACCTGTTCATAGCGATTCTTATTAAGCGCAACTTCTTTAAGTCGGGCGGCCGCCTTTTCTGTGATCAATTTGTCTAGTCCTGCCTCTGAACCATGTTTCTTAGCATAGGCGGCTTTAAGCTTAGGTAAGGCAAGCTTATTCACAGAATCATTCTCGTCTGTCAAAACCACTGCATTTAGCAATGCTTCGATGGCTTTGTCAGACTGGCCGCTCTTTTCATATGCTTCTCCTAAATGTTGGAAAGTATCTGCCTCTTCACTAATCTGTAGGGAGGCTTCCAGTACTTTGATCGCCTCAGGGTAATTGCCACGCTTGAAGTGTATCCAGCCTAATGTATCCTGAATTGCTGCGCGTAATTCTGTCTTACCTTCTGCGGGTAATTTTGCTAGTGCCTGCTCAGCAAATTTCAGCGCCAACTCTAGCCCCTTATCTATTTCTGCTAATGTGAAAGCAACATCATTAAGCACCAACGCTTTTTGCGGGATATCAGGAAAAGTGTTGATCGCGTCTTCAGCCATCGCTAGATAATCTTTTTCAGATTTGCCGCTTTGAATCATAGCTTTGAAAATATGAATCTTGGCTACTGCCTTCAAAGATGATTGCGGGAAATCATTGATAAACTTCTCTAATGCCAGCAGTCGTTGTGAGGCATCCTTAATTTGGGTGGCAGCGCGCAAAGCATCACGATCTTGTGCTTCAGGCGGAGTTTTGCCATCTTTGCCTGAGGCACTACCCTGTTGTGCAGGGCTATTTATCGCAAAAAGAATTAGTAGTAATAGTGAGACGATAAAACTTACTTTTTTCATTAATCCTCCTAATGTGAATGAAGGCGTTCGTTTCAGAATATTGGAAAATCCTCTCGCTGTCACTAGCGCTTTACACCAGGAACGGGAAGCGACTGAGCATTACTGAGATATTGTGTAAAATTGTTAATCCCAATAATATTAGCAGCAATACGTAAAAATAAGAATTTTTCTCTCTTGCCCGTTCAATAAGCTCTCCCCCCAGCATTGCTAGAAACGGGAAGATATGGAGCATATAAGTGGCTTTAATCGTTTCGCCATCGACTATATGAGGAAATCGTATCTGAAACCAGAAATAACCGATCAAAGAAATGGTGATAATAATAGGGAAGAGAGCTAGACCATTTATCTGCGTATGTGCACGGTTGAACTGGGTAAAGACAAGAATAAATAGGTATATTGAACCAAGCATAAAACCTGCTAGTAGTATTGCGCTAGCAGGTAGTGAAACAAGATTGACCCGTCCTAGATAACTCCTTCTTTGTGGCTCCTTACCAAATAACTCCAACTTTGTGATAGTGAAATAGCCCCAATAATCCCCCCAAGTCTCTGAGTAGAAAGTAGGGATAAATTGGTTAGGAAAAGCGGGTCTGACAGGATTGTCAAACACCTCATCCAATCCTAATCCAAAATAGAAATCTTTGGGTTGATTGGTAAATGAAAAGGGAATTGGAGTACGATTAAAAGCCGTCAGGCTGCCGTATTTAACTTGTAGAACGAGATAGAACCAACCACCTACCACGGCCGCGATGATAAAGCTCACCACTGCCATTTTAAGCAAAGATAGTGAGTAAGGTTTCTCTTTTAGTGTTAATATAACTATGTAAATCACAACTGCTGGAAAGAAGAAGAAGCCCCATTGTCGGCTCAGTATCATTAGCCCTAGCCAGCCGCCCAAAGCTAGTGTATCAATAGTACGAAACTCTCGTCGGACAAAGAGTATATGCAGCAGTTGGTAGGTAGCTGCAAGCATAAAGAAGACTAGCGTTGGTTCCCCTCTCACAAAAGCAAAAGTTTTATAGTAGACAGGAAGCAGTCCTAGTAATAGCAGTGAGGCAATCTTGTAAGAGGGTCTATTAGGACGGATAATTTCAGATATTTTTAAGAGGAAGAAACAGAGCCCTAACGAGACAAAGAGGTTATAAAACTGTGCTGCTTTGCCTGCAAAGATAAAACTGAATTTTTCTGGTGTAACAT
>JBFLVQ010000591.1:0-6078 GCA_040758525.1 Acidobacteriota bacterium | reverse complement strand
GGGCACAGGTGTGGACACAGGTGTGGGATCAAGTAGAGGCTCAGGTGGGGGCACAGGTACGGGCACAGGTGCGGGCACAGGTGTGGGATCAAGTGGGGGTTCAGGTGGGGACTCAAGTGTGGGCACAGGTAGGGGCTCAGGTGCGAGATCAGGTACGGGATCATGTGCGGGATCAAATTAGATTTGAAAAGCTACAATGGTTTGATTTTGCACACTATGGTAATGTTGCCGATTTTGGTTGGGCTTCATTCTTTGATTATTTCCGAGAGATTGGCGTTCTTAATCATGCTAACTTTGAAAAGTTTTGTGATCTACTGCGATCCGGAATTTATGACTGTATACAATTTGATGGCCTGTGCATAGTCTCAACATTACCATCCCATATTAAACATGAAAATAACAATGGCCTGCATAGTGAAACTAATGCTGCCATTGGTTGGTCAGATGGTTATGAATTGCATTATCTTCACGGGATCTACTTTGAAGCCAAGCTATGGAAATCAATTGTAGATAAAACCATTTCACCTTCGGATCTACTTAACCTGTCTAATCAAGAGCAGAAGAGCGCGGCATTACGTGTGTATGGCTACGAGCGCTCGATTGAGGCTGCCAGGGCAAAGTTCATTGATAAGAAATTCCACCCTGTGAATGGCAAGCAACGACAGTATCAAGTTATAGAAGCGAACCTACAAGACGATGATGTACCCCGCTCGACTCGTCAAAGTGTTCTGTTCTAGCACTGACAAGGTTCATTTGTCACGCGTTGATCCTCGCGACCTAGAAGCTTATTAAGTGCGGTTACCTAACCCTAACGAATAATCGCAGTTAACTATCAGCAAGGCGATATGACCAAGACTGACACAGTAGACGCAAAAAGCCTGGAGCTTAACACCAAGATGGCCGATAAGCGAGCAATCAGCAGTGTACGCAATGATGTGCGCGTCGGCATCAATACCCGTAGCGATCTACTCAAGTTCAACACTAAGCCAGCGATTGCTGCTGCTCTCGCTAATGGCGCAGTAATAGAGCGTGACGAATATTCTAGCTGCCAATCCAGCCGCTAGTTACCAGTACAACACCAGCCCCACAGCCAGTGCATACCTGCGAGTTATCTATCAAGAAGTCTGCTGCCATTCCTGATTAAAAAGTCCGCCCAACTTCTCGGCAATACGACGGGTCGAGTCTGGCACAATTAGCGCTTGTGCGGCTGCGCTCATTTCTAGCAGTTTGCCATGGTTTTCCAGCAATTGCTGGAGAATTGGGACAAGATCATTAATATGGGTAAGCCGTATACCAGCATTATGGCGCTCTAGAAAGTCGGCTGTACCGGCCTCTTGCGGCATAGGCGGAGTGAGATTGTCCATAATGATTGGCAAACGACAGGTGAGGGCTTCAAAAGTAGTTAGCCCTCCTAGTTTAGAGATCATCACATGAGCAGCACACATCAGTCGTTCCATCTTCTCCGAATATCCTATTACACGTAGGGGAAAGCGAGCTGAAGCAGCAATCTTATTAGCAACCTTCTCTAATTTACGATTTTTACCAGCTAAGAAGATCCCCTGTATGTCTAGCTTGAATTGAGTAAGATATTCAAGCAGCTTGGGAATATTGCCACCACCAATCCAACCAGCATTAATAAAGACAGTAAATTTATTTGGATCTAGCCCTAGTTCTTCACGTAGCCCTTCTGGAGAAAGAGTTTGCGCTGCTTCTTGGAATTTTGGATGTACCGGCATGCCACTGACATCTATACGTTCAGGAGTTATCCCATAAGAGATCAATTCTTGGCGAGCAGTCTCATGTGCCACTAGATAGAGTCTCACATGTTCATTAGCCCAACCTTTCCAGGAATTGCCACAAGGATCAGTAACAACTGTCACCAGCGGAATACGATCAAGCAGTTTTAATTCTTGCATAACACGGGCAATGCCGTGTTGTACCATAGGATGTACAGAAACCACGATATTGGGGCAGAAGCGACTAAGTAGCTGATCGACCGGCTTGCGGTAGAAACGAAATAGTAGTTCTGATCGTTCTAATCCCATCTTATTGATCGACCAGTGGTAATACTTAACATAAGACTGGTAATGGCGTAGCAAGAAGTTGTAGAGCAGAACCATCTGTCGAGTAAGGAAATGGCCTTCCTCGATAACACGCGAGATATGCACTAAGTATGAGAGGCGGTCGGCACACAAGCTTAAACCAGCCTCGATGGCACGTGCTGCTGAAGTATGGCCACCACCCGTATCGGAGGTCAATATAAGGACCTTTTTTTCTGACATTAATTCACCTTTCGCTGCTTCACCCGCTTCTGCAAAGGGGGATAGAACTTGTAATAGTACTGGTCGCTGCCGCCTTAAAAGGCCCGTTAGCGACTATCACCGAATATTTGTAGAAACTCTTCGAGTTCTACGGGAGGCAATGTGGCTGTATGCATATTCTCTTCCACATGCATAGTGCGGCTCATGCCTACTAGCGCAGTAGCTATACCAGGCGTAGAGCGCACAAACTGTATGGAGCGCTGTGCATCTGTATGTAATCCTGACAAGTGGCTACGTATCTCGGCAGGCAGATTGTGGGCTAGCCTTGTCTGCATAATAGAAGCAGAGGCCATTACAGTAATGCCTAATTGGTGAGACGCTTCCACTGTAGAGAGAGTAGAGTCGTTAATGCGCTGGTTTTCCAAAGTAAAAGCTTCTGGCATAGCCAGACTATAAGGAAGTTGGATAAAGCGGAAGTGATGATCTTGCCCACCAACCTCTTGCGCTAGGGCAACGATTGTGGAGAGATCTAGATAATCGACAGCAGCAGGCGGCTTACGGTAGCCGTTCCAAGTAGCTGTACCATAGAAGCCTATTTTGCCTTCTGAGACACTCTTCTCTAACTGTTCAAAAGCGGCTCGGATGCGTGTCTGGAACTTATCACGGGAGATCTCTTCAAGCTGCATCTCAGGATTATGAATATAATAGATATCAATTGTTTCTAGACCTAAGTTCTTAAGACTATTCTCGATCTGGTGTGCTAGATAGCGTGGTGAGAGGCAATGACAACGAGCCACAATTTCACTATCTGAGATAATGCCAGTATCAATAAAGGCCTGCTGAATGTAACGATCATGATTGATTGGTGGAGCATTATCATAAGGAATAAAACCACCTTTAGTGGCGATTACAATCTCTTCACGTTTTGCCTTACCATCGCGAAAAAGCTCTTTAAGGGTAGCACCAATGGCACGCTCGCTACGTTGGCAACGATAGTTAATAGCAGTATCGATAACATTACAGCCCAATTGTATCGCGAGCGAGATAGCATTGCGGTAAGAGTTATCGGTAGTGTCATCGTGATGACCCAGATAGGTGCCTAATCCAATAGATGAGAGCCAGAAGGTTTGTTGCTTACGGAAATGCTCTGGCAACACCCTCGTCATACGCTTACGGTATTCGGAAGTACCTTCAATTGTTGCCGAGCCCGTTTGTATCATTATTCCCTCCTCAGCTTGCTATTCCCGCGCTGAATCGTAGAACAGACAGGGAACTTATAGTATGCCGGATCTGCAGGAGAGTCAATTCGATTACGGACTGTCACTTAAAAAGCCCGCCCCGATTCTTTAAATCTGGCAGCGAAAGGCTTTGACCAGTTACATCGCTCTGTTATGATATTTAACAATAAGCTACTAACAGGAGCGCTCTGCATGGCCAAAACCACAGATAAGAGAAGACCGATAGAAGTGGAAGCCCTGCTGTCGCGCTATGAGCGAACGGCGGCTTTTCTTCCTGTCTATATTTATGCTGCACGTATTGAGAATGGCCAGATTATACCAGAATTCTATTCAACTGTGGTGGAGCGTATTACCGGCTATAGCTATCAAGAGTTCTTAAAAGATCCCTGGTTTTGGCTCTCAATGGTATATTGGGAGGATCGACCACTTTTAGATGATGCGCTCAAGGAGGGCTTCCAGCACGAGTATGAAGTTAGCGAGTACCGCATTGTGCGTAAGGATGGCACTGTGCGCTGGGTGCGTGATCAGTTACGAGTTAGCTTTAATGAACAAGACCAGCCCACCGGTTATTATGGCACGGTCGAAGATATCACAGAACGCAAACAGATTGAGGCTGAGTTAGCAGCCTCTGAACAACGTTATCGCGACCTGGTCGAATCGGCTGATGATATTATCTGTAAACAAGACGCTTGTGGAGTGATCACAAGTATCAATGCCGCCGGTGAGCGTTTCTTTGGATATCCCCGCAACAAACTGATTGGGAAGCGCTGGAGCGATCTGCTAGCGCAATTCTCTGCACAGAGTCAACCTGAGGAAACCCTTTTACACGAAGAGTTGACAGCTAAAGGTAACGCCTGCGCTACCATCAAACTACGTTCTGCCACCGGTAAAGAGACCGTCTTTGACTTTAAGTTTACGCTGATTAAGCAAGCGGTAAAGACCCTTGGGCTATGTGGGGTAGGTCGTGACATTACCCTGATAGAGCAGCAGCGTAGCCAACTCGCACAAGCCTACTTGCAATTGAAAAATGCCCAACAGCAGATCGTACGCACTGAACGTATGGTGGCAATGGCGCAACTGGCCGGCACACTTATGCACGAGATTAATAATCCTCTTGCCGTCATTCTTGGTTATGCACAGATGCTCTCACAGGCAAACGATCTGCCTGCGAGTATGGTTACACAGCTACAGAAGATTGAGGAGATGACGCTACGTATTAGCGAGACCCTAGAGCAACTTGATAGTCTGGAGGATAATATTGTCGATTTTGGCGGCGCTAAGTTGATCGATCTGCATCATCAGCAACACCAGACTAAAAGTAGCGCCAAATAACAGAACATGAAATCGGAAACTGTCTCAATAGATATCGCTGCCAGTACAGATGTAGGGTTGGTACGCACAAATAATGAGGACTATTATCTCGCGGTAGATCTAGTCAATGGGCAAGTGCTCGATAGCGACTACCAGGTTGAACGACCAGTCGATGAACTCTATCTGTTATTGGCTGTCTCTGATGGAATGGGTGGACAAGTGGCTGGCGAAGTGGCCAGCAAACTTGCCGTTAGCACACTTTGCCAGCGATTGATGAAGCTTACCCGCCGACTTACTCCTTATGACCGACTTGTCCAAGCAGTCGAGCATGCCAATGCTCAGGTCTATCAAGAGAGCCGCCGCAATACTAAATGTAATGGTATGGGTGCAACACTCACTGCTGCATTAGTTGAAGGTGATCAGATCTATATTGCAGAAGTAGGTGATAGTCGTGCCTATCTATTACGTAATGGCCGTATTAAGCAGGTGACGACAGATCAATCGCTGATTGAGATACTGGTCTCCCGTGGGCTACTTTCCGCCCAGGATGCCGAACGTTCAACCAATCGTGGTGTGCTGTTACAGGCGATCGGTACCAAAGAGGAGATTCAGGTAGCAGTAACCTCACTACCACTACTCAACAAAGACTGTCTGCTGCTATGTAGTGATGGCCTCTCCAACAAAGTTTCCGATATCGAACTGCTAGAAGTTATTGCTAACCACTCAAATCTACAGGATGCCTGTGAGGAGTTGATTCAGATAGCTTGCCAGAGCGGTGGTGAGGATAATATCACGGCGCTGATCGCACAATTTAATGGCGAGGGTTTGGCATCGCACAGTTCTGGTAAAATCACTACAACCTTACAGGCACTTTCAACCTTTGATCCAGACCGCCCTAGGTCTAAGAAACGTACTCAAAGACTCTCTTCGGTGCCTGCCAATAAGACGCTGGTCTTCCCTAGTACGGTAGGTATTAATACCCCTAGTCGGGATCTTATTAATTATCCTCGTTATGAGGAGCTGCTTGCCGAATTCGAGCGTCTTGCCTATCACTTAGAGAAGGCTCAGGAGTCTTTAGGTGTAGAGATGAAAGAGCTTAAAGGATTGGCAGAGTGGCTGCAACAGGGTGGCGCGCTGGATGCTCGCTTGCCCGATGTCTTTGCCAAGTTGCGTAGCGCACAAACTTCTCTAGAACAGGTGCGCACCACGGTTACAGACGCAAAAGAGAGATTCAAAAAGAAAAATTGAGTTATTGCTACTGACCGTTG
>JBFLVQ010000590.1:0-6081 GCA_040758525.1 Acidobacteriota bacterium | reverse complement strand
CTCCACTTATATACAACTCTCCAGACACACCAATAGGCAATGGCTGTAGATATTTATCTAATATATAGAGTTTGGTATTAATAATAGGGCGACCAATTGGTATAGGCCCATTTGCGATCATATCTGAAATCGCTTCATAAACAGCGCATCCTACTACTGACTCAGTTGGTCCATACTCGTTGATCAGCCTTGTTTGTGACATTTGTGTGCACCACCAAGCAAGCTTCTCACCTAGTAATACCTCTCCGCCAATAATCAAACATCCAATTCTTATCTTTACTTTTTGTTCAGATAAATATTGACTGAGTAGATCTAGATGTGATGGAGTTAACTTGACTAGAGCAAAATCTCCTCGCTCCTTTAACAACTCTGCTAACTCTTCATCACCTTGCCCATCTGCTGCCAATACCACTGTTGCGCCTTGCAATAAGGGAGCAAATAGGCTTGTAATAGTTAGATCAAACCCAATAGAAGAATGTACAGCAACAGCCTGTCCAGCAGTAACCCTATAAGCATGACGACACCAGTTTAAGTAATTAACTAACCCATTATGGTGGATCATTACGCCTTTTGGTTTTCCTGTAGAACCGGAGGTATAGATCACATATGCCAAATTACTAGATTGTGCCAGATTATGTGGATTAACAATCGACTGTCGAACGATAGTTTGACTATAAATATCTAAACAGATCGTTTTAGCGTTGTGTTGTGGTAGATACGATATCAGATCTTCTCTTGTTAATATTGCTAATGGTTGTCCATCGGCTATCATAGCAGCAAGACGTTCTTTGGGATAGGTTGTGTCTAAAGGTAGATATGCACCACCAGCTTTTAGTATGCCTAGCAAGGCTATCATCATATCTAACGAACGTTTAAGATAAACACCTACTAATATTTCTGGCCTAACTCCTAATTGTATTAAGTAGTATGCTAATTGATTGGCACGTGTATTCAATTCGCTATATGACAATTGCTGATCAGCAAAAATTACTGCAATAGCATCTGGGGTATCTACAACTTGAGTTTCAAATAGTTCATGAAAACATTTATCTTGAGCATAACTTGATTGTGTATCATTCCATTCAAAGAGCAATTGATAACGCTCTGCTTCTGTCAGCATAGACAAGTGTGATATATATTGTGTAGGATCGATAACAACGGCCTCAAACAAGGATTGAAAATGATTTAACATACGTGCAATGGTTGTGGTGTCAAACAGAGCCGTATTGTATTCAAGCCCTCCTACTAACCCATGTTCAGTTTCCATCATTGAAAGCGATAGATCAAATTTTGTGGTTTGATAGTCGATTGTTATCTGGTTTATAGTTATATCTTCAATCTCAATAAGTGGTATCAATCCATCTTGTAGGGTAAACATCACCTGAAAGATAGGTGTATGGCTCAAGCTACGTTCTACTTGTAATTTCTCTACTAATCGTTCAAAAGGTAGATCCTGATGATCGTATGCCAATAAGGCAGTTTCGCGTATACTAGCAAGTAACAATTTGAAACTCAGCTTATCAGTTAGATTAGTACACAATGCTAGAGTATTAACAAATAACCCTATCAATTTTTCTGTGTCAGTATGGTTTCGACAGGCAATGGGTATTCCAACTACGATACTCTGCTGATTACTATAGCGATACAACAATATCTTGAAGACTGCCAACAGTGTCATAAACAGTGTGACACTTTCCTGCCAACTCAACCGTTTAAGGTTATCAAGAAGAGGTTTTGACAAATGGAAAGTAGTCTTGGCACCTAGATAAGTTTGAATGTGTGGACGAGGTCTATCAGTAGGCAGCTCTAATGCTGCTGGCGCACCTTCAAGCTGGTGTTTCCAATAATCTAGTTGTCTCTCTAACACTTCTCCTTGTAACCATTGCCTTTGCCAGTAAGCAAAGTCAGCATATTGCAGGGTTAGTGGTGATAATGGTGAAGGCATACCATTGCAATAAGCTTTATATAATAATGTCATTTCATGTACTAACACTCCAATCGAGTAACCATCAGAAATGATATGGTGTATAGACATCAATAACACTGCTACTTGTTCACTCAATTTGAGCAGTTTTATACGTAATAACGGACATTGTGATAAGTTAAATGGTTGTTGTCCTTCTGCTAATGCTAGCTGCTGTAAACATGTTTCTTGTATCCCTGTTGGTAATTGTTGTAAATCGATTACAGGTAGGCTTAATATCAGGTTATCGGTAATAAGCTGTGTCCCTCTACCATCTATCGCTATAAAGTATGTTCGCAATATCTCATGACGCTTGATTATTTCATTAATACTTTGAGCTAGTGCAACAATATTGAGTTGTCCTTCTATGCGTAATACAATGGGTATGTTATAGATGACATTGCCTGGTTCCAACTGATCAATAAACCATAATCGTTGTTGAGCAAATGACAATGGTAACTCACCATTCCTGTCAACTGCCTCTATCCTTGGTACAATCAATCCTTGTCCATTCCGTCGTGCTGCTGCTACCTCTTCCGCTAGTCCCTTTATCGTCGGATTCTCAAACAGTGCTCGCAGCGATACCTCTACCTTGAATGTGCTCCTTACCTGCAAGATTACCTGTGTCGCAAGCAGCGAGTGTCCTCCTAGCTCAAAGAAGTTATCATCTATCGACACTCTCGCTATTGCCAATACTCTTGTCCATATTGCTGCAATTACCTCTTCAAGTGGATTGCGTGGTGCTGTAATGGTTTGTTCAATATCTGTTCTTGAGCAGTCTGGCGCAGGCAATGCACGTCGGTCTACCTTACCATTTGCAGTCAATGGTAGTCGTTCTATCTGCACATATGCCGATGGCAACATATATTCTGGTAACTTATCTTGCAAATAATGTTGTAGCTGTGCTGTTGAGATATTCTCTCCTGCCTCTGTCACCAGGTAGGCTATCAATCGCTTCTCTATACTTGATCCTTCACTGGCTACTACTACACACTCTCTCACCTGTCGATGTTCGTTAAGCTTTGCTTCAATTTCTGCTAGCTCTATTCGAAATCCTCGTAACTTTATCTGATTGTCTATTCGTCCAATAAACTCTATGCTGCCATCTGCTCGATACCTTCCCCAATCTCCACTACGATAGAGCCTCGCTCCTGCTTGTTTACTGTATGGATGGGGAACGAATTTCTCTGCACTTAACTCTGCTTGATGCAAATATCCTCTCGCTAATCCATCTCCTCCTATGTATAGCTCTCCTACTACTCCAATTGGCACTGGCTGCATATTCTCATCCAGTAGATAAACCTCTGTGTTGTTGATTGGACGTCCTATTGGTATACTACTGCACCATTCTTCATTACTAACTATTCGATAACAGCAGGTGAAAGTAGTGGCTTCGGTTGGTCCATAACCATTGATTAACTGTACATTGGGAAGTTGTAATAACCCTTTCTGTACGTGTGATAGTGAGAGCGCTTCTCCACCAATTAGTAACTGTTCTAATCCTGACAATGCTTCTGCTTGCTCATCTACTATCAAGTTGTAGAGTGATGAGGTTAACCACATTGTACGTACTTGTTGGCTTGTTATTATCTCGCTCAACTGTTGTGGAGTAATATATCGTTCTGGATAGAGCACACACTTAGCACCATTGAGTAATGCTCCCCATAGCTCAAATGTTGAGGCATCAAATGCTAATGGTGCTAACTGTAAAGTAGTCTGTTGGCTATCTAGTTTCACATAATCGACATTACATACCAATCGCACTACTCCACGATGTAGCACTTCTACACCTTTTGGCATTCCTGTCGAACCGGATGTGTAAGTTACATAGGCAAGATTATCCTGGCTAGACTCTTTAGCTAGATTTTCATAGCTGTGCAGATTGATTTGTGTCCAATCTGTATCCAAACAAACATATTCAACAATAGGTATAGATAATCGCTGCTGTAGCCTTTGCTGCGTTAGCAGTATCTTCACACTGCTGTCAACAACCATAAACGCTAATCGATCCAGAGGATAATCTGGATCTAATGGTAGATAGGCACCGCCTGATTTTAGTATTCCTATTAAACCAATAACCATCTCAATAGAACGCTCCATACAGATGCCTACTAGTTGATCTGGTCCTACTCCCATTGTGCGTAAATAATGTGCAAGCTGATTGGCTCTATTGTTTAACTCTCTATAGCTCAATATCTGATCTTCAAATACTACTGCTACTGACTCAGGACTACGCTCTACCTGCTCCTCAAACAACTCGTGTATACATCTGCCTGTTGGATACTGTACATATGTGTTATTCCATTGATAGAGTAGCTGATGTCGTTCTGCCTCACTCAGTAATGCTAGTGCTAAAATAGACTGTTGAGGATTTAAGACAATCGATTGCAACAGATTCTCATAATGACCAATCATTCTCTCAATCGTGCTAGCATCAAACAGGTCTGTGTTGTACTCCAGTACACCAAACAACTCTGCTTCTGTCTCTATCATTGAGAGAGTTAAATCGAATTTAGCAGTCTGGTTATCAAACTCTACCGGAGTCAAGCTAAGATTGGTTAGCTCTATCTTGAAGACTGGAGTGTTCTGTAATATGAACATTACTTGAAATAGCGGGCTATGGCTCATATCGCGAGCTGGCTGTAGTTCTTCTACCAGCTTCTCGAATGGTATATCCTGATGTGCATATGCTGCTAAGCAACTCTCTCTTACTCTCTCTAACAACTCAACAAAACTCTCATCAGCTTTAACCTCACTATGTAGTACCAATGTGTTAACGAAGAATCCAATCAATCCTTCAATCTCTGCTCGATTGCGATTGGCGATTGGTGTACCTACACTGATGCTCTCCTGGTTGCTGTAGCGATAGAGCAGGGCTTGGTATCCTGCCAGCAAGACCATAAACAGCGTTACTTCTTGTTTATGGCTTAATACCTTCAATGATTTTGATAGTTCTTCAGACAACACCAGCGTTTTACGCGAGCCTCGATAAGCTTGTGTTGATGGTCTAGGGCGATCTGTCGGTAGGGCTAATACTGTAGGTTTATCACTAAGCTGCTTCTGCCAATAGCTTAACTGTTCATCCAGCACTTCTCCTTGCAACCGCTGCCGTTGCCATACAGCAAAATCTGCATATTGTATTGACAACTCTTTAAGAGGGGACTTCTCACCATTGTGATAGGCTTGATATAATACGGTCAACTCTCGAATCAACACCCCTATCGACCATCCATCTGATATGATGTGGTGCATTATTAACAGTATCAGGTACTCTTGTTGATCTAGCTTGAGTAAACTGACTCTTAGTAATGGTCCTTGCCTCAAGTTAAATGGACGCTGCATTTCTTTATTAACCAGTCTATGCACTGTAGTTTGCTTATCTTCTACCATCTCACTTAAGTCAATCACTGGTACAATTATTGTCAGTGATTGACTAATAAGCTGTACTGCTCGTCCATCTACTACTCCAAAGTTTGTCCTTAATACTTCGTGTCGTCTAACAACCTCATTGAGGCTCTCCTGTAGTGCAGTTACATCTAGTTTACCAATAATGCGAAATGCTCCAGGTATATGATAGTGACAACTATTTGGCTGTAATTGATCAATAAACCATAGTCGCTGTTGAGCAAATGATAATGGTAACTCAACATCTCTGTTAACAAGCTCTATTGGCGGTATAACCAATCCCAGTCTAGTTCGTTGTGCTACTGCTACTGCCGATGCCAAACCTGCTATTGTAGGATTCTCAAACAACACTCGCAGTGCTATCTCTACCTTGAACACATTTCTTATTTGTGAGATAACCTGTGTAGCAAGCAGTGAATGCCCACCCAGTTCAAAAAAGTTATCTATCACTGATAGCGGTGTTATTCCCAATACTCGTTGCCATATCGTAGCTATTATTTCTTCTATGGGATTGCGTGGTGTAATGAAACTCTGCTCTGTGTGGTTATTACGATAATCTGGAATAGGTAATTTATGTCGATCTACCTTGCCATTGAGGGTAAGAGGTAATTGCTCCATTAGCACAAAAGCTGCTGGAATCATGTAGTCTGGTAATCTCTCTCTAAGATAATTGCGTAACTGGCTTACTTCAACATTGCCCTCTTGAATTGTCA
>JBFLVQ010000589.1:0-6088 GCA_040758525.1 Acidobacteriota bacterium | reverse complement strand
TATAGGGGCTTTTAGTGATACTCATCACTAAATTATCAGGTAGACCAGAGTTGATATCATAAACTGTTTGTTTGTTACTCTCTATTCGCGTCAAACCATTACTTGAGCCTATCCATAGCACTTCATTATTTAGATACCTTGTTGAAAATATACTGCGAACAAAAGTAAATTGAAATCCAAGAATATTCTTGAAAATGGTGATATTTTCATTTTCAAAGCGTGCAACACCTCCCCTTGTGCCTATCCAAATAATTGGACTGCCATCTGAAGATTTCGTTTCATGTAGGCACCAAACCTCATTATTAGGCAAGCCTGATTTAGTATCAAAAAGACTCCACATGCCATTTTGAAGTCGTGCAAGACCTTTATTTGTACCAACCCAAAGCGCCGTATTATTAGGCGATTTTGTTTCTAGCATGCACCATATACTATTATCAGGCAATCCTGAGTTTGTATTTATAATTGTCCATTTGTTGTCCTCAAGCCAGGCAATACCTTTTGATGTTCCCACTAAAATGGCATATTTATCTCCTTTTGTAGTGACTTCTGCGATACTTGACACGGTATCAACAGGCAAGCCGGAGCTTGTATCAAAAATTGTCCAGGTATCATTTACTAGATGTGCAACTCCACTCCTACGAGTACCAATCCATAGACTTCCATCTTTGGCAGTAAATAAGGCGGTTATATACTTCAGAGATTTATTAGGAGGGTTTACTTTCTTCCATTGCTTACCATCATAGCGTGCAACGCCATCTAGAGTGCCCACCCAAAGAAACCCCCGTGGATCAAAAGTGATGGCAGTAGTAGCGCTAAATGGCAAACCATCAGCTTGAGTAAAGATCTTTAAGATAGGTTTACCGAAATCTATAAGACTGTTTCCAGAAGTTTTCAAGGAACTGTAAAAAGTAGACTCTCGCTTTTTAAGTTCGGGTTGTATAGCAAATGTAATGTTTGTTATAAGAAAATGCAGCACCATTATTGCTACAATCAAGTGGATATGTTTGTCGATTTTTAACCAACGGAATAACTTCATAAAGTATTATTGCTTTTGGGCAGTTCGGAACTCATTTGTAAGATATTCGATGGCTTTTTCAAGCACTTCATCTTTACCCTCTAAAATACCTTTTATGGTTGGTTTAATTTCAATATCTGGAATCAGGCCAACACGCTGTAATTGGCGTCCATCAGGATGCTTAAGCTCTTGACCTGTGAAATAGACGATAATTCCACCAGGAAGATAGAGATTCGTTACCTCCCCATCGGTGCCTGCCGTAGCACTACCAACCCATGTGGTACCATTAGCAGCTTTAAATACTAGTCCCACCGTCTCTGCCTGGCTTTGAGCACGATCGTCAATGAGCATAACGGTTTTGCCTTTATATTTTGGCAAATTATTAGTATGTACATAATCAGTATATGAATAACTTAAATTTGAGCCAGCAAGATCACTGGAGCTACTTACGGCTGTAATAACAGGTCTACGAAAAATAGCAATTGGTATCCGAGGTTTATCGGTTAGCCTGCGGGCTATAGCGAAGCCGGTTCCCTGTGGAATACTACGCATATCAAAAATGATAGCTCGGGTATCTTTTAACTTTTCCAACATGTTGTCAATCATTGGAACGGTAAGTCTATCTAAATCTACATACCCTATGTTATCCGGTAATATTTTAACTATATCCCCAGAACGCTGATACCTATTGGCAAAGTATTTTGCTTTTCGTGGGATCTTTACATCTCTAATCTTATTTAACCGATCTTTTATTGTTACTGTCACTTCTGAATTATCTGGCCCATATAACAATATATCACCAACTCGTCGCATTGTTGCCTGAGTTGAAGAAGCTGATAAGTATTTCTTTAAGCGTTCAATGCGATCTTTAACATCTTCACCATCGATTTTTAGGATAATATCGCCAAGCTCCAGTTTTAGATTTTTAGCTTCTACTTCATCTTGGAAGGAAGTAATAACAGGCAAGCCTTCTACAAATCTTATACTAACTGGAGGTGGCGCATCACCAAAATATTTCCTTAGTACATCACTCCTAATACCGGTATGCGTATCATGAATGTAAGTTGTCATCTCAGCAATTGCGAGATTATATTCGAGAGTGTTACTAGCTTTCTCCATTAGCTGGATAAACTTGACTATAACAGTATCCCAATCCTCAAATAGATATTTATATGGAGAGAAAAAATTAATTACACCCCAAAACCGAAAGGCGGCAAGTAATCTATACTCCAGAGTAGGAGATGTCATTTCAGAATATGGTTTATCAATTATGCGACCTATCCAAGTAGGTATTTCTTTTCCACTAACCGGTATTGGTTTGAAGTTCCTTACTAGCATCAAGGCTGTCTCAAAAGTGTTCTTGGCATCATCTTTTACAATCAGATTGGGTTGTATACCCGTTCTCCCATTCTGAAGAACTAATTCACTAATTCGAATTTGAACATCATAACTGTCAGTAATGCTAATGCTCTGGGTATTAATCATGGAGGAATCGTTAATAGCTTCTTCTGCTAGGATAATAGCTTTTCCAACTTGCTGCAGAGCGAGAGCCTCTATCGGAATACCTGAATTAGAATTTACCAGGAAAACAATAGGTAAGTCTTTGGCATCTTTGTCTGGAACAATTGTACGTCCTTCTTGTGTGGAAAAAGCAGAATAGAATCCAACTATTTGATATGCGTCTTGCGGACTGTAACCTACATGCATCCGAGTTCGTTGTCCTGGTGTAGAAAATGGAGTAGTTGAAAGCTTCTGAGCCAAGCCGCTAAATTGAATGGCATAATTAAATATTGTATATTGATCAGAGGTCATAGTAACAGGTGAACGTAGATCAAAAATTATGCCTGTGGCGTTTATGATTTGCTTGCTTAGTTGTGTAAATCGAGCTAGGGAGCCATTAAAATCGCCAAAATCAGAATATTTATTCAAATTTACGATCAAAATATTGTCTTGGGTAAATTTAAATATTGGTGCGGGATCAGTTGCAGTTTTGACAATATCAGGTGATATAGATTTCTTGATAAGCTGGGTAGCTGGATCGCCAAGAACATTAATCATACTTTGTAAAGCTAGACCAAACTCCTCTTCATCCTTAGCTGAATTTACTTTTGGGATGGTAGAAATGAGAGCCTTGTCCCAATCTATATCGGTACGATAAGCAAGATAAGGGTGAAAATATTTAATTTGATTCCACAATTTGCAAAGCTTAGCAAGTCTTTCTATTCTGCTAGCTTCAACACTATTTTGTTTTGTGTCTAGTGCAAAACTGTTTAGAGATAAAGAAAGGATTGTAACAACTAAGGCTGTTGTATACTGGAATAATTTCATCTTAATTCTCCAACAATAATTAAGAGTTTTGTCGCAGAGCTTAACGAGTCTTGTTTAGTTCTAGTAGTAGAAAGGCACGTGCCTTCTTCCATTCTCTGTGATAAGTAGCAATGGAGATCCCTAGAGCTTCAGTAGTATTTTCGATACTTAAGCCACCAAAATATCGCATCTCGACAATTTTACTTTTACGCTCATCAAATGCTGCAAGTTCCTTCAGCGCTTCATCAAGTGCGAGTATATCAATTGCATTCAGATCTTGTTCGACTGGTATATTGACAGCATCGCTAAGGGTGATACTAACATTATTAGCTCCTCTTTTTGCTGCTTTTTTATTTCTCGCATGTTCTACTAGTATCCTTCTCATAACCAGTGACCCAATGCGGTAAAAGTGTCCTCGATCTTGCCAGGTTACTTCACGCTGATTTACTAACCGGAGATAAGCTTCATGTACCAATGCCGTAGGTTGTAATGTATGATTATGGTGTTCAGAGCGAAAATAATTTTGAGCCATCTTTCTCAACTTTGGATAAACAAGCTCAAATAATCTATCTTTTACTTTCTCATCGCCAAGCTTCCACGCAGTTAATAGTGTAGTAATATTTTCTGGTTCACTCATAATAGTTAAATTCCTTTCTGTATCGCAATATATTTTTGGAGATCAACAAATGTCGAAAATCTGATGTACTTCCCAAGTATATTTAGTACATATGACAAGCCATCAACTGGTGTAATTCAGTATACCCCTGAATTATTTATAAATAAATTCTGCACGCTATTTTCCGGAAATTTTTTGATTTTTTGTGAGAGGTTTCGACTGATTCTTGCACGTTTAATATATAGAGGCACTTAAAACATATTTATGGAGACACCTGCTGTCTGACCCGAGCGATGTGGTAGGCCAGTAGAAAGTAGCTGTACTGCATTACCCTGATGAGCTAAGTGCCAATAGGATGAATAGCGATATGGTACGAAAAGTTTTTCGGAAAAGGTTTATTTTGCGTGAATGACCGCAGAAATGTTCTGCATCTATGCTTGCATGAGGAAGAGTTCCCGACGCCATAGTCTCCTTTCACATGGCCCCCGGGTATCAACTTGCTTGATGTGTATGTCTGGCATTAATGGCAAGTATTGCTTGAGGAAAAATTATGATTCGGTTTCTGTGTACCCATCTCAACTACTTTAATAAGGCGCTGCTATTACTGTTGGTTATGGTTGTCTTTGCAAGTGAGCTGCCAACCATCTCTCTAAATGGTAATGATATTGTGCCGGCGAGATTGTTCCCTATCGTGCGAGCACATACTTCGCTAGCGGCAGATCATCAATTCGGTCGTCTGCCATTAAGCTTTGAACTTAATCAGGGACAGGTTGATAGCGAGGTAAAGTTTCTCTCTCGCAGTAGTAGCTATACCCTCTTCCTTACTGCTGCTGAAGCAGTATTTGCTCTCAAGCAAGCTGTGGTGAGGATGCAGTTAGTTGCCGCCAACAGAACGGCCAACACCGTAGGCATTGAACCACTGTCAGGCAAAAGCAACTACATTATTGGCAGCGATCCCAAACAATGGCGTGTAGATGTTCCCCATTATGCTAAGGTACGCTATGAACAGATCTATCCTGGTGTTGATCTGGTCTATTACGGTAATCAACAACAACTTGAATATGACTTTATTGTGGTGGCAGGTGCTGATCCATCAGTCATTAAGCTAAGCTTCCTTGGCACTAATAAAATAACTATTGATGCTCAGGGTGATCTTATTCTTGATGCTGGTAATGGACAGCTACGACAGCATAAACCCATTGTTTACCAAGATGTGAATGGCAAGAGACAGACAGTAGCAAGTCAATATTTGCTGACTGAGAATAATCTAGTAGGTTTTCGTATTGGAGAATACGATACTTCTCAACCGCTTATCATTGATCCGATACTTTCCTATTCCACATATCTAGGTGGCAGTAATGATGATATTGCTTATGGAATGGCTGTAGACGATCAAGGTAATGTCTATCTTACTGGTTCTACTACATCAGCAAACTTTCCTACTGCTTCACCTTTTCAACCAGCCTGTGGTGGTTGCCCTAATGCTAACGATACTTTCATTACCAAGATAAATCCGGCAGGCAATGGACTGGTTTTCTCTACATTCTTAGGTGGAGGAGGGCTTGATGAGGGTCGTGCGATCAAGATTGATAACAATGGCTTTATTTATCTAGCAGGCAGTACTCGCTCAGGGGATTTTCCTGTCACCGCCAGCTTTGGTGGATTAGGAGACTTTGATGCATTTGTTGCCAAGTTAAATCCAGCCGGTAATGGGCTGGTCTATAGCGCTCGCTTAGGTGGTGGCGCTACAGAATCAGGTTTTGGATTGGCAGTAGATAGCACTGGCAATGCCTGGGTGGCAGGCCGTGCCGATTCTGCAAACTTTCCTACTACTCCAGGAGCATTACAGAGAGAAGGCTCTGGAGATGGATTCCTTAGTAAGTTGAATAGCAATGGATCAGCACTGCTTTATTCCACATTCATTGGTGGTAACAAATCAGCACGAGTGTTCGCACTAGCTATTGATAGTGATGGAGATGTCTATATCGGAGGAGATACTAACTCACCAGACTTTCCAGTAACAGCAGGAGCAGCATATGCAGTGATCGGTCAGAGCGTAGGCTTTGTAATGAAGTTTAGCGGTGATGGCACTCTACAATATTCTACCCTATTGGGAGGCACTAATGGTGATCAGGTGTTGGCTCTGGCAG
>JBFLVQ010000588.1:0-6095 GCA_040758525.1 Acidobacteriota bacterium | reverse complement strand
TGATGGAGATGCATAAGAAGGAGCCCAAAGCAGGTAATGATGCGCTTGCTTTACAGACTAGCGAGCGATTTCGTGCCAGGACTTTAATTGAGTTACTGACAGAAGCACAGGCTAGTATCAACAGTGAGATCGCGCCAGAACTGCTTGATAAAGAAAAACAGCTAAAAAACCAGCTTAATAACAGAGCGCTAGATCAGCTTAAGCTACAACAGACTAAACACACTGATGAAGAAGAGAATCAGATCAAGAAAGATATTGTAGATATTAAAGAAGAGTTGCAGAAGTTGGAGACGCTGATCCGACGTAGTAATCCTCGTTATGCTACCATTATCTATCCTGAACCTCTATCGCTTCAACAGATACAACAGCAAGTTCTTGATGATAAGACTATTCTGCTGGAGTACCATTTAGGCGATCAGCGTAGCTTTTTATGGACAGTAACATCATCTACCCTATTAAGCTATGAGTTACCGCCTAGAGTTAAAATCGAAGAACTAGCGCGCAGAGTCTATGATCTTTTAACAGTTCGGCAGACTGTTTCAAAAGAGCCATTAGAAAAGCAGCTACAACGTGCTATTGAAGCAGATCGGCATTACTGGCAAGCAGCAGGGGAACTGAGTAATATGCTGCTTGGTCCAATAGCAACAATATTAGCAGACAAGCGATTGCTTATTGTTGGCGATGGCGCATTACAATATATCCCTTTTGCCGCACTGCCATTACCGTCAAAGCAGAATCGCCTTACCGACTCCAAAGAGATAGACCGGCGACCCGTAATTGTTGAACATGAGGTGATAAACCTACCCTCTGCTTTAACACTGGCAATAATCAGAAGCAATCGTTTAGAGCATAAACTGATGCCTAAAACCATTGCTATACTGGCCGATCCGGTCTTTGATGCCTCTGATCCAAGGCTCAGAGGCAATCGTGATAATGCCGCAAATAGAGAGTTGGATAGACAAAAACCATTAGCCAACAGAGATAGTGAAATGCTATTTCGTTCAGCAACGGAGTCGGGAATAATAGATGATAGTCGGCTATTTCCTAGATTAACCTTCTCACGACAAGAAGCAATTGAGATTGCAGCATTGTTAGATAGCAGTGAATATAAACAAGCGCTCGACTTTGAAGCCACTCGTGAGCTTGCTCTCAGTGATGAGTTATCCAAGTATCGATATATACATTTTGCTACTCATGGTTTGATTAACAGTACCAACCCAGAACTATCAGGGATAGTTTTATCCTTGGTAAATGAGACAGGAGAATGGCAAGATGGGTTTTTCCGACTCAATGATATCTATAACCTGCGCCTCCCTGCAGAAGTTGTTGTGCTGAGCGCATGTCGCACAGCGCTAGGAAAAGAGATAAAAGGAGAGGGATTGATTGGGTTGACCAGAGGGTTTATGTATGCGGGAGCATACAGAGTAATTGCCAGCCTATGGAAAGTAGACGATAGAGCTACGGCAGAGCTAATGAAGCATTTTTATCAAGGTATGTTTGGAGAAAAAAAGTTAACACCAGCAGCGGCTTTAAGATCAGCTCAGATAGAATTACTAAGTAAAGAGCGCTGGAGGTCACCATTCTTCTGGTCAGCATTTATTCTTCAAGGCGAATGCTATTGAGAGAAAAGAGCCAGCTAGAACAGTTATTCTTATAAGTGAGTGTAAGTAATAATGCAGGCATCGAGAAAAAAGGATTGCAATATGACCAAAGAAGCATTTGATGCATTACTTCTTTGGCTTAATACTAATCGCGAACAGGCAGGAAGAACATATGAGAGTGTCAGGTTACGATTAATTAAATTTTTTCAATGGCAAGGTTGTCCATTCTATGAAGAGTATGCAGATGATGCAATTAATCGTGTTGCTGAGAAGATCTATCAAGGCGAACAGATCAGAGCTAAAGATCCATATATCTATTTTCATAGTATTGCGCGCAATATTCTGAAAGAGTATTTGTATAAGCGGAAAAAAGAGTTAGCTATGATTGATCATATAATGATGAATCAGCATTCCAACAATAATCCTGATGAATTGGAGCGACAGCAAGATAATAGATTGATAATGGAAGCTAAGCTTGAGTGTCTAGATAAATGTTTAGCAGAGCTTTCTGATGAGAATCGCAAACTTTTTATTGAGTACTATAGTGAAGAAGAGAGTATTGAGAGCAGAAAATTGATTGCCGATCGGCTTGGTATACCAGGCGGTCACTTGAGAATTAAGATTCACCGCACTCGTGTAACCCTGGAGAAATGTATAAAGAACTGTATTCAAGGATTCGACTAGGAAATTCTTATGAATATTAAAGAAGAGCAAGTAATTTCATATATTTTAGGTGAATTATCTGAAGAAGAGCAGATAGTTTTAGAAGAACAATATTTCTCTAATGAAGATGTGTTTGAACAAGCTCTTGCTATAGAGGACGAGCTAATAGATGCCTATGTTAAGGATAAATTGCCAGAGCATCTACAGAAACGCTTTTCCACAAGGTTTGTTGCTAATTCTATATATAAAGATCGTATAGAGATCGCAAAAATTATTAATCGACATTTAGCAACTCCAAAACAGCAGAGTGAAACACTAAAGCCTAAAGTGCAATTAAATTTGTCCTGGAGAGAAGCCCTAGCTCAGCAATGGAGACAATTTTCAAGCTTACGAACTCTCATGGCATTTGCAATTATATTAATAGTCGGTTGCGGTGGAATCTGGTTATATAGCAAAAACCTACAACTAAAATCTCAGTTACAGCAATTACAGACTAAGGAAACGATATTGGAAAAACAGCTTACTGAACAACAGGAGCAATTAAGCGATTTAACAGTTCGGCTAGAAAAATTACAGAACCAGCAATCAAAAAGTATATCTAAACCTGAAAAACAATCGCTAAGTGAAAATTTACCTCTGGTATTTGCGCTAAGCTCACTGTCAATGAGGGATAGTAACAGTACAAAACAGCTTATCATTCCTTCTCAGAGTGTAACTATTCAATTTCAACTCTATTCTAGCAATCTAAATAAATATGAATCATTCCTGGCACAATTTAGAACTGCAGAAGGAAAAGAGATCTGCCATCAAAATATTAGTAGAGTAAAGAACGATAGATTGAAGTATTTGGCAGTAAATCTACACAAAAATCTTTTTATTGATGAAAACTATATTATTAAGCTTACTGGTATAACTCGTGACGGCAAGTTTGAAGAGATAGAAGATTACTCATTCTATGTTAAGCGGCAGTGAGCCCATAGTGGACACACTGCCGAATAGATAATTCACTTTGCTACCAGCGATTTTTATATCTCTTTTGTGCTTGATGGATCTTCTTCCATTTTGCTTTTTCCGCTAGTGCTGATCGCTGATCCTGTCTTATTTGCAGATAGTGGAGTTCTCGTTGCAGCTTTTGATAGTTGTTGAAGCGCTCAATATCTAGGCTGCCATCTTCGAGCGACTCTTTAATTGCGCACCCTGGTTCATCTTGGTGCTGACAATTACGAAATCGGCAACTACGATTGAGTGTTTCGATCTCATCAAAAGCATCCTGGAAGCCTTTTTCACTAGTCCAGAGTTGCAGTTCTCTCATACCAGGAGTATCTATAATTAATCCACCTGATGGTAAGAGAATCAACTCTCGATAACTAGTAGTATGTTTACCTCTATGGTCATGTTCTCGTACCTCCTGGACTCGTTGATACTGTTTGCCTAACAAACAATTGATTATGGTTGACTTGCCTACGCCAGATGATCCTACCAGTGAGATTGTCTCACCGGCTTTGATGAACTCACCAAGCGCCTCTAGTCCTTCATTATTCGCAGCACTAAGCAGGCAGATCGGCACGCCTGCGGCAACCGATTCTACTGCCGCCATACGTGCATCTAGCTCTCGACAAAGATCTGCTTTATTAAGCAGAATGATAGGTCTAGCTCCACTCTCCCAGGCAAGAATAAGATAACGCTCAATCCTTCTTAGATTGAAATCATTATCTAATCCCACAACTAAGAAGAGTGTATCGATATTGGCTGCGACAATCTGTTCGACAGTCCTTTTTTCTTTGACTTTACGGGAAAATTTACTTTTACGTGGTAGGACTTGATGGATGGTAGCGCGTTGTTCGTCAATACGAATACTGAGGACTACCCAGTCTCCCACCGCAGGCAGGTCAACACGACTGATTGCCTGGTGGCGCATACGGCCTGAAATCTCAGCCCATAACTCGCCTTCTTCGGTGTAGACTCTATAACTGCTCTTCTGTTCTAAGGCTATTCTGCCAGCACGATAATGTTCACTGGCATACGGTTCAAAATGTTTGGCAAAAAACTGATTCCAGCCTAAAGATGCTAAATCCAATGCAGATTCCTCCTGCTAGCTCAATGAACCTGATATTGCAGGGGAATCCTCTTTTTATGCCTATTGGCACAAAGAACTAAATGAGGATCTCCCCCACCTCCTTAAGCTTATGCTGTACACGATCGGCAATATCTTTTCTCATTCTCTTCATAGTCATATTCTCTCCTTTACATTGAAATATTGGTCGCAGTCATTTGCGCCTAGTACTATTGTAGAATCATTGCACACTTCAGATCAATGGCAACAACAATATCTGCCTAGGTGTAAAGAATATTAATCTTTTTCTAAGACAAGCCGGATTACACTCAATATGATCAGACGGATCTGTTACCTCAGCACTGTTTCTGCAACCGTGAGTGACTCAGATCTTTGCCAAGCCTCAATGGCTAGAGGTATATTGGGAGAAATAACGTCAGAACCCATCGCATTTATCACTTGCTCAGTTTGGACATTTCCTGCTCGACTGCGTATCAACACTTTAACTATACCGGTAGCTATCAATTTACCATTGCGTTCAAACTGCTGCTCAACAAAGAAATATTTTTCATCCCAACAGATAACACGGCTCTTTAATCGGTAAGTTTGAAACAGCTTCAATGGCCGATAAAAACTGGTAGTTACTGCAGTTACCACGGGAAACCAATGGCGCTGCACAACAATCCTTAAAAGCCCCATTTTGTGTATGAGATTGATTCGGCCCAAATCCATTATTGTTAGGTAACGGCCATTGTTCATATGACCATTTAAATCCAGATCATTTGGCAGGACTCGAAAAGTAATAGTTGATTCATCAAGAGGCCCCAACAATTGCCGGTTAAAAAAGCCCTTAATAAGCGTAATAATAAAGCGTATGTATAGACTCACAGAACCTCCTTCTATTTCGTCTAGGCTTGACAATGCTCAAGTAGACGAGTGGAAATTACGATATGCATTACATAAATCATCAACCGTACGGATGCGGGTAATCGTTATTTGTGTAGTAAATGGATCAATACCAAGCTTGCACTCTAGGGTAGCGACCAACTGAGCAATATCGAGTGAGCCAAACCGAAGATCTTCTACCAGTAGATGATTGGAATCTATTCTATCCAAGAATGTAGATCGTTGATTGGCAATATCTAAAATTACTTTATGTATTATCTTCTCTAAATTATCCATAAGAATCTATCCCGGCTTTAAGAGATTTAAGATGGATTAGCAGTAGTTTCTCCATGGTGTAGAAGCAACCGTTCTGCATCTCGTAAAAGACTATTTTTAGCAGATGGTACGGCAAGGAGTTTTTTAGACTTAGAAACGACCAGCAGCTTATTGCTCTTCTGTTCATAAAGCTCTATGGCAAATTGTAAGATCCCCGCTGAAATTATATCTGCTGAAGCTCCATGAAGATTTGTAGAACAAGCAAGAAACTTTCCTATAATATTAATCTGTATTACTTGATCGGCCTGACAATTATCAAAGTAGTAGGTTTCCCGATTCAGTATTGAACAGCAGTCAAGCAAAGTCGTTGGAAATGGCGGCCAGATATGTTTTATCAGTAATTCTCGCTCAGCATAGTTCATGATTTCGATAAATTTTGCAAACATCATATTGCGACCCGATGGTGCGTCCCGTCCAACAATAACTGGATATAGTATTGGTTCGTTCAGTTTTAGATTCCCATTTGCTTTTAATAATGGAGTTTGTATACGATTCTTACGAAAATTATCTAGCGATGCTGGAGGCTCAGTCAATTTTGGCAAATTGGCAATAAGACC
>JBFLVQ010000587.1:0-6111 GCA_040758525.1 Acidobacteriota bacterium | reverse complement strand
GTTAATGGAGAGATTGTCCACATGCCCCCTACTGGTTTTTTGCCGAATCGTGCCGGCGATAAGATCTGGCTTAGGTTATATGAATATGAACAGAAAGAGCATTCAGGTGTAGCTGTTAGCGATAGTATTGGATTTGCTGTGAAGCTACCACATCGTGAGTCCTTCAGCCCTGATGCTGCTTATTTCACAGGTAAGCCGTCTGGCATGAAGTTCCTGGATGGTGCTCCTGTTTTCGCCGCGGAAGTTCGTAGTGAGAATGATTATGGTCCAGCAGCCGAGCGCGCGATGGCTGCCAAAAGAGCAGACTATTTCGCTGCTGGCACTCTGGTAGTCTGGGATGTTGACTTGCTCAGTGATGATGTAGTTCGTGTCTATCGCGCATCTGATCCAACTAATCCAAAGATCTATCATCGTGGTGAAATCGCTGAAGCAGAACCAGCGGTGCCGGGGTGGAAAATGGGTGTGGATGAGTTGTTTGGGTAGAAAATAGAAATAGTCGTTCGCTTTCTACTTTCTAATACCTTTTTCCTTCCTCTTTGCTTTTCCTCTTCTAATTTCCTTTACCCCTTTTCTTCATGGATAAAAGATAAATTTTGCATGCCCTACGTTATCCTAACTAACGAATACCCTCTATCAGTTCACTCCCATAGTTAAAACTGCGTCACACTGCGTTACATAGCGTCACATTGCATGACGCACCTTATCATCACAATCATCACGATCACCACACGATCACCACGCAAACATCATACAAACACCGTACAAACACCGTACAAACATCATACAAAGTGAAAATTCGCTTTTCGCGAGTTCGCTCATTATTGCGATTACCATCATTATCGCGATCACAAGTTGTATTGCAAACCTTCATTTCATGCGGGTTTTACAATGGAGTTGGTAAGGTATGGTAGTAAGTGTGATAGTGATTCTTGGTAATCACTCTTATCGATGTGCGTATAGTGTCGGTATGCTGTCAGTATGGTATGAATATCGGGAAAAGTTACCGGGTTTTATTAAAAAACTTCTTGGTGATAAATGGCTTCGTGATAACATTGGGATCTGGTCGTCAAGGAATAATCCAAATAATGTAGGGGGATTGTAAGTGAAAGGATGCGCATTCTAATGAGCAGCGCTATAGAAATCCTACCGATAACTAATAACCAGGAAACGTTGTTAAAACTTAAACACAACCACGGTGCGTATATTTTTCTTTTATGTTATTATGGTTCTCGCAGGTTCTAAATTAACAATCAATGGTGTAATTGCTAGAATAGGTCGTTATTGTTTATTTCAATCTTAAGTGAATAGGTATGGGCGCGTTAACATTAGAAACTGGAAAAGCACCGTCATCAAACACAACTGTTGAAGACGCTCCTAAAATTAGCCAACAGGTAGAAGACTTTTTATCCTCTGTCATTAACACAAAGGACGATCCTATAGTCGTATCTTCTGAGAAAGTAATACTGAAACCTGTCAACAGGCAAAGAAATAGAAGGCATCGGAAATTGACTTATGAGCAGATTGTAATGATCTGCGAGGGATATAAAGCCGGTAAGGATAGCTATGAGTTAGGTGCACAGTTCTCTGTACATCCTGCCACCATTCTCGACTGTTTAGATAAATATGGTATCGAGAAACGGTCAGCTTCCGAAGCCAAGCGAAGGATTAGTATTGCGCAAAGACTGGAGATATGTGAGCGATATCGTAAAGGTGAGAAGGTTGCTAAGATTGCAGAAGCTTTTGGCATTGGTGACCGGATTATTTATGTGATCCTAAAAGCACACGGAGTTAAGCCGCGCTCAAAAAGGAGTAGTCACCTACGCACAATTAGTAAAAAAGGCATAAGAGCGAAATCCAAGATTAAGACTCATGTGGCCGCCAATCTTAAAGAGAAAGTTCAAATAGGTGCAACTAAAAAGGGAAAGAGTGTTAGACGGAATATAAAATCCGCACGGAGTGTGGGAAGCACGAAAACTAAACGAAACGTGCACGGCGTGCGGAGTGCTAGCCTGACCAAGGTTAAAGCTAAAGCTAAGGCTAATAGGCCAGCGAATACACGCGTTAGATCAAAGCGATCCAAGGTGAAAATCAGTATAGGTAAGGGTGGGAGATCTCGACGTTGAGCAATTGGTATCTGTTCTCCAAAGTAGGAGCGACAGGTTTGGTAAAACTTCTACTTGCTCTAGAGTATATATCTATATGTTAGACGCTAATTCTTTTAACCAAGACGAAAACAATTCTGAAAAAGCTCCTCACTGCATGGCTTTTCAAGTTTTTGATTTTGTTCGTTATTTTCGAGGCGGACTTTCTTCTGCTGAAAAAGCGGAGATAGAAGAGCACTGTGCAGAATGCACTACGTGTAAAATAATCTGGTTTCACTTATGGTATGTATTATCTGGTCAAGAACGACCAACAAATGAAGAGAATTTCTTGTTAACTAAACTCTTAACTAGCCCTATATGGGATTTGAAAGAGAATGATATTATCGAACGGATAAAGCAAGAATTACACGCATATATTAATGAGCTTATTGAGCGAAAACTTTCTCGATACGAAAGAGCCAACAAACAATCCGCTGAGAATAACCCAGAAGAAATAATATTAGCTAGGAAGTGCTCACGTTGGAGCGAGACACAGTTTGTAAACTTCTGTTTATTACCAACAGAAAATAATGATTTCCAGGAACATTTAATCGGGTGTGAACTGTGTCTGGATCGTTTTCTCTGGACCACAGCTGTCATATTGACAAAAGGTATACAAGCAGAGAAAAGAGAATCTTCTGATCTTTCCTCCCAATGGCAAGAGCGCAAAGAAGAGTTGATCCAATTTCACAGTGACGCAATTGCTAAGGAAAATGAGAGACGACAAGAGACTCAACAACTTGTTACTGATCTAGCTAAAAAGGTAGCGAATGCCGTAAATACAGGAACTAATTCTACTCAAATCCATATAAACACGTACAGTGATGAAGAGTTGATTGGATTGATGTTTGACCCGTCTAATGATGAATTGGTGGCTAGCTGGCGGGAGTTTATTACTCGATTTGAGAAGCCTATCCTAAAAATGGTCAAACGAGTTTGTAAGCGTAAATCTTCCGAAATGCTTACAAATGAAAAGTACGTTGAATTATTCAACGATGTATTTATTCACATTAAAGAGGATAATTATCAATTTTTGCGTGGGTTGCAATTCAAAAAATCGGGTTCTTTGATGATCTATATGTGTGCTGTGACGCGAGATATCACCCTCAAAGCGATTGGTGCGGATAGTTATGATTCAGCGGATGTGGATGTCGAGTTAACATTGGAAGATATGAAAGTGCTCGATAGTAAAGCTTGGAAGCGAGCCAAAAATACTATTGTGAGTTATAGTATCGCCACTGTTGCTAGCTATACTACTACCATTATCGCTACTTTCACTCAACAACCAGAGCAAATTCATTCACAACAGAGTAAAGATGTTAAATTAGAGAGAATAGTAGAAGAAAAGGAGAGAGAAGAAGTTAGCAGAGTTACTCCATTGTGCCCTGATCCTGTCGTTACTGCAGAGAAGGCAGTCAATAACTCTGAAGCACAAAAGCAACCAGAGAAAAATGATGGAAATCTTGATGTAAATAAAGGGTCAGAGGGAACAAGCCTCAACTTTATCATACCTATGCGCGATGAAAATGAGGTGCGCCCGCGATGGGGTGGACAATTGTTAAAAATTGCCGTTATTATTGCTGTGATCATTGGAGCTATATTCTCAAGTAGTCCTAATAAATTGGGACAAAGCTCTGCAAAACAAGAAAATAAGAGTGCTGCTACTTCCAGAAAAGATACTTGTAATACCCCTCTCTATGTTGTTGGAAGTGATTTTGATGAGAAGGGTCTATTGCGCTACGCTAGCAATTCAGAAATAGATTCTGAAACTACAGATCACTTTTACAAAGCCAATGAGGCGCTCAAGCGCTTAAAAGAAAATCCAGATGATCCTGACGCATTACTTATATGGGCCGCGTGGCTCGAAGATCTTAGACTATATAGAGAAGCAGAGAAGTGCTATCTACGCTGGCTGTTACAGGATAACGAGTCATTAGAACGAGAGAGTGTTCATCAGCGATGGCAGCATCTTGTTAGTAAAATGGCAGCACTACCTAACAAGCAAGAAACTACTCTTTACGATCTTCTTAACCAAGCAATCGATAATTTCCTTGTTGCTAGACAAACCAAAGATCTGCTGCTCGCCAAACAAGCAATGAACAATGCTCGAAAAATTGCAAAACAAATACGAGCAAAAGGTGATCTTTATGGGTTGCATTTGATTGAGTTCTATAGAAATACACCTGATGATCAGATAGAGAAGTTGCAGAATGCGCGAAATTTATTAGCAAGTATTGAGGCCACTCCCATAGCAGATAATTTTGGAGGTTCCCTAGAAAAAGCCGAACAAGCAAAATTACTTTTTAGTGAATGCGGCGCAGAAATAGAAATTGAGAGAGCCGATTATTTAATAGTCACCTATGCAGATAAGTCTTTTTACTTTTCCAAAATAAAAGGTCTGTTAGATAAAAGACTTGAAGAAGCTTTCAAACACGGCCATGTGGTCTTGTACGCAAAGTTTGTTTTGCGACAAGGTGCTATCTTGACATCTCAATCAGATTTTAAAAACGGTATTGCGTCTCTACAAAAGGCTATAACGATAGCAAAGGCGGTTGAATTTATTGAAGTTCAATTGCGTGCGAGCATCATACTGTCTAATACATTTTGGATCTTAAATGATAATACCAGTGCGTTGAAACATGCTTTTGAAACGCACCAACTAGCGGTTGAAAACGGAAATGAACAATTAGCAATGGGACCATTACAGACAATAAGTGCTAGCGCCTTTAATTTAGGTTATCGAGAATTAGCTGATTATTGTCTTCAGACATCAATTAAGGTAGCTGAGAAAAATAAAAGCTTGGGCCACTTAGCTTATGGCTATGGATATCTCTCTGTATTAGCCGCGGAGAGTGGGTTATTCATTGAGGCAAATGATTTTAGTAATAAAACGTTTTTCTATGTTCATAAAATAACCGATGAAAAAGCACGTAATTTCCATACGGTTACCATTACTAGTTTTTCTGCACGAGTTCAAGCGTTAACAGGAAATTATATAGAGTCCGAGAAATTGTATAAAAAAGCCCTTCTTTTAGCTGAAGATATTGGCTATGAACAGAAAATTTTCTTGAGTCAACTCTACCAAGGGTTAGGAGAGTGTTATATAGCACTCGAAGACTTTGAGAAGGCTAAACAAAATCTCCTTAAAGCAGACAGCCTAGACAAACAAGCCAAAAAAGATTTTCAAACAAACAATAATTTAATGACCTTCTCTGTTACACGAAAGAGCTGTTCTCACCAGTTAGAGATGATCGCGGCTTGTGCTCCTAATTGATCACTGACGACCCAAAGACAACCGCAGCACATACCATTGGTGGTGGCCCGAATGCTGCTCTACTTGATATAACGGGCACATAGCGCGTCATTACTCTTTCTTCAACAGCCTCATAAAAATGTAAGAAATGGTCAATATTGGCGTGCTCAGGGGGCGGCAAATTAGTAAGTGATACCTCATAACGGGTGTCTTGCTCGATAATCAATCTTACTTTTACATCTGTAGCAGGATTGCTTATAGTTAATGCTTCACCTACACCCATATCGATCATTGCACCTACTGCACCAACTTGCCTGTCAAAATCCAATTTCTTAGATCCATCAACCGCAAAGAATCTAAACCTCATTTCGCTTAACCCTCGCGTGTAAAACATCCCATTACTAAAATGGATCTTACTAAACAGTGCATCATTCTTAATAGTAAAAACCCTTCCATGTAGTTCATTAAAATCTATTGCCCATCGTAAGTCATTCTGATCACTTTGTGGCGCATTACTATGGTATTTTCCTATTCCCGCCTGTACACCATTAACATCTACGTTCCATGTGCCGCGCAGTTGCTCTCCTTGTAATGTGGCAATGGTACTGCGATTATTGCCTTGTATCTTTGTTATAGTGAGTAATGGTGTATGATGCATCGCATTAAGTATACCTATGCTGGCGCGTTCAGGGTCACCAAGGGCAATCAATACCATCC
>JBFLVQ010000586.1:0-6124 GCA_040758525.1 Acidobacteriota bacterium | reverse complement strand
TTGGCAGTTAGCCTTCGTGTCGGTGAACTCCCGAACGTTAGTTGCATCGACCTCCACCAAAATTTGGCTATACTTAATATTTCTTTTGGTGATCGGAAAAAGGGCTGCTTATATAAGTCATTTTGAGTTTGAATTGTTAAACTGATCTTACTTGTATGTACACTAAAACAACGCGAGCAATGGTTTGTCTGTGGATCGAAGCGATCTGCTTGATGGCAGACTTCACAACGCTTAGGCAAGAATTCATTTATAACCTTCCACCTAGCCATAATCATAGTATAGATCAGATTTATAGGTCGCAAAATCACCATTTAACGAACAACCAGGTGGAGTTCTTCAAACGGTCCTTTGCTACACTACGATTTTACCCTTCACTCTGTCGCGCAACCTAAATATGATGTATGACCAGCTCGTGCACGACACTACAAGCTTCTGAGACCACTATCAGTTCTGCTAGTCATTGTTACGCTGTTGACGTTCTATGGCTTGGCTTACCTTAATGGAGCGACCATGCAGCAAGGTGCCGTTAAGCTGGTTGATGATAGTATCGAGATCTGCATCAACATCAACAAAGGCGAACCCTTTTGATTGTCCGGTATCCTTATCTGTGACGATATTGACAGATGCTACTGTGCCAAAGGGAGCAAAGAGTTTTTGCAGTTCATCGGTAGTGACTCTATAAGGGATATTGCCAACATAGAATCGCATAGGCTTATTCTCCAAACTGACATTGATGGTGAAATTGCTCGGTTGGTAAGGCAGGTACGAGCATACCTGTCCAGTCAATGGTAACAATAAATCCGGCACTTTTCCTCCAAAATATCATCCTGACAGAATACAAAATTGATCCAAATCCGTTATTAGTAAGTAGAAAGCGAATATTACTGCAGGAAAAAGACGATAGAGTCAGTAAAGCATAAAGGTAAAGGTGTCTGTCTAAAGATAGCTTGAGGAGGATAAAGCAATGCAAAAGGGTTCAAGTAAGGGTATTGGGATTAGTAACCTAACAGAGCGTGAAAGCCAGGTGTTGAAGCTGCTAGCAGATGGCTATACTAATGAGGAAGCAGCAGAAATATTAGAGCTATCACGTCGCACAGTAGAAGCGCATCGTGCTCACATTATGCTGAAGTTGCAAATACGTGATGTGCCAGGGCTAGTCAAGTATGCGATTCGTAGTGGATTGGCCAATACTGAACATCATCGCAGCTATTAGGTAAAGCGAGTGATTGCTGAAGAGACCCTGAAGCAGTAAAGTTCAATGTAATTCAGTACAAATTTAGTGAGTAATGCTAATACTCACCCATAGTGATGCTCTCAGTATAAAGGGTGAGAAAGATAAGGGTGAACAGATTCAGCTACGAAACGTCAATCAACAAGTAGATGCAACTTTTGGCACATGGACTTGATCGGTAAGATTATTAATTAATCTGTGAGCAATGGTAATAGCTCCTGTCAAGTTAGTGCAATCAATAGGCTGCTCTCGTTCAATGCCACTAACAGAATCACAGATCGTTATGATGGCATTGCAAGACTTGCCATAGTAGTTGTTGACAGGATATTCGATGAATGCCCCATAGTTACGGTGATTAACCACATGGATCATATTTGATTATCCTCCATCAGATGAGCCTGTGATTTTGACCTTATTCAGACTAAAACGCCAGCCAGTTCTGCTATCCTATTGATAGAGGTTAATGTAAACACTTATAGGGAGGTGATCCAAGTTCATAGCAGTGAGAGCCTGATTGTGCAGAGTGTGCAGTAAGGTAGGCATTCGTGCTAAGGAAACAGTTAATATCGAGATGTGTTGTTATCCGAGTAAGAGAGAATTCTTTATTGCTGGTAACTCTAGATAAATTGCAATGTGTGTATTCCTCCTACTTTTGCTGTAATAATCTGGCGTGATTTAGCATTTCCATACCTTCTTTATTGCGCTCAGTTCTAAACATTACTCTGGCATAATTTTGCATTACAGTGGTTGCATTCAGAGAGCCTAACCTGAGTTTATCTTGGAAAAGCCCTAAGGCACTCTGGTAAAGCAATTCGGCATCTGTATAGCGTTGTTGGTAATAGTAGACAGCAGCGAGATTATTGAAGGTTATAGCAAGTTCCGATGGCTTTCCATTATTAGAAATTTCCAGTATAGCCAGTATGCGTAGATAGGTTGATTCTGCTTCCGCATAACGATTTTGGTAGAAATAGGTATAGGCTAAATTGTGCAATGGCAAAATCAGATCAGGGTGTGTTGTTCCTAATGAATTTTCCAAAATTATTAGGATACGTTGGAATAGTAATTCAGCATGATAAAATTTATCTTGACGACGGTAAAACATCGCAAAATCTTTTATCACAGACACTAGATCAGGATCTGTTGGAGCTAGCGCCGCTTCCAAAATAGCCTGTGAGCGTTGGTAGAGCAGTTCTGCTTCTTCATAACGGTCTTGTAAAGCTTGCACTTTTGCGAGTCTACTTAAGGTTTTAGCTGAGAGTGGATGTTGCGGCCCCAGGCTTTGCTCATAAGTGGTTAGTAGCTGGCGAAGCAAAGACTCTGCTTGGTCATACTCACCTCGCCTGGAATGGTTCTCAGCACGGTTGATGAGGGTTTTTATCGAAGTGGGGCTTTGTGATCCTACAGATGAAGTTTGAGCTGAGGTTGGATTAACAGCCAGAAATATTGTAATAATTCCTAATAAATGAATAAGATAGCGCATCATTCCCTTACTACGTTTTATTATCTGAGCCTATGGAACAGGTTATTATTTTAATCAATAGCGGAAATAACTTCAAAGAACAAGTGGATAATTTTTTGTTGAGTGAAAGCAGCGTCGGTATAAAAGCTATACATACCACGTGTTGGGGTAGCTTCTTTTTGGTATTGCTGGAAATCATTAATGAGTCGATGATATTCTGAACTATCCAAATAATAGATTTCTGGTTTTGGTAGATCGTTGAAGTAAATTACCACCTTCATAGATCTGCTTCCATTAAATCAATCGCATCGAAGACTAAGTAAAGCAGCTTTTGCTGTTTCGTGTGAGGATCGGCGTAATTATATGCCCCACGCTTAGGTGTGCCAGATTCCAAATATTTATGGAAGTCCTCAGCGAGACGTTGTGCCTCTGATGGCTCAAAATCATAAGTTTCAATTTGCTTAGTACTTTTCAGATAGATATCGATTTTCATAAGGATTAAGGCACAGAGTAAAGCCCGTTTAGCTTAGATTATCGAACGGAAACTCATCAATGTTGTTTAGGCTAACCTAACCAATATATCACCTATAGATTAAGCATCCATATCGATTATCTCGAATTGATATATTGTGTAAAGCATGGCTGAATAGGATTAGGGCGAGATTTTATCTTTAGAGATACGATCGATTCAAATTCAAATCTCACACCTCTAGTTACAGCTAGCTTGTCATTGATAATAGGACAGCAGATATAAGTGCCATGTTGAGGAGTACGCCATTTAAGAAAGGAATCAAAATCTGCACGAAAGCGATGGTATTCCTCTTTAGAAAATCTATAGGTGTGTTATTCCTGTGATTGTGTCGCATCCTTGTAATAGAAGGTAATAATCAAAGCCTTATTCCCCCCACTAATACAGTGGAAAATAATTTCTTGCTTCTGCTGAAGCATCTGCACCAGCCACTCACCTTACAAGGCTATCATATCTGAGAGAGAATGATAAATAGTAAGCCGTCAACAAGTTAATTTTATGATAAGATAGCGAGCAATAATCAGGTTGTGAAGTTAATACCATGTACTTTAGCGCAGATATTCTCTGAGAGTCTCTCTTCAACTCGCTAGATCTGTATATGGTATTTTTGCATTGCAGTTCATTTAGAAGGAAAAACCAAAGTATGACCATTATCATTTTTGAACTCCTCTTCATACTATTGCTTACTATTACCAATGGACTGTTTTCGATGTCTGAACTGGCAATAGTTTCAGCGCGTCAGGCTCGTCTTCAGCAGCAGGCTAAAAAGGGGGATGTTGGTGCTCGTGTAGCACTAGAATTAGCTGGCGCTCCTAATGATTTTTTATCTACTGTGCAGATTGGTATTACTCTTATCGGGATCTTGGCTGGCGCTGTTGGTGGTACGAATATCGCTGAACAGATAAAGGTGAGACTAAGTGGTATTCCTATCATTGGCCACTATAGTGAAGCTATTGGTGTTGGTGTGGTGGTTATATTAATTACCTATCTCTCGCTGGTTATTGGAGAACTATTGCCTAAGCGGCTAGCTTTGAGTAGAGCAGAAGGTATAGCGGTAGTAATGTCCCGGCCTATGCGGCTAATAGCTAAGATTACTTCTCCGGCAGTTCGCTTTCTCAGTCTGTCAACCGAAGGGTTGCTACGACTATTCGGTGTTCGTTCATCATCAGAAAACCCTGTTACAGAAGAGGAGATCAAGATTCTTATTCACCAAGGAGCCCAGGCTGGTATGTTTGAGCAAGCCGAAAGAGAGATGGTGGAAGGAGTTTTCCGATTGGGTGATAAGCGGGTTAGTAGTTTAATGACACCAAGGAAGGATATTATCTGGCTTGATATTAATAGTTCTGTGGATAAGATTCGTAGTGTAATAAGTTCCAGTATTTATTCTCGCTTTCCTGTTGCTAATGATAATCTGGATAAGGTAGTCGGTGTTGTACAGGCAAAAGACTTGTTGGATCATAGCTTGGCAGGCAATGCGCTCAATTTGCAAATGGTATTGCACTCGCCCTTGTTTATTCCAGAGATTATGCCAGCATTAAAAGCGCTAGAAACATTCAAGAAATTTCGTAAACATATAGCCTTGGTTGTAGACGAATATGGTGGAGTACAAGGGTTAATAACAATACACGATATTTTGGAAGCTATTGTTGGTGATATTCCAGTAGAAGATGAGTCAGATAGCAGCCAAATGGTTAAACGCGATGATGGCTCATTTCTACTAGATGGCATGCTGCCGATAGATAAGATAAAAGAGGCATTGCACATTGAGCAGCTACCTAATGAAGATAAAGGTTACTATTATACGCTGGCAGGTTTTATTGTATCCCACATGGGACACTTGCCAACCACAGGTGAGCATTTTGAGTGGAATGGTTTTCGCTTCGAGGTAATGGATATGGATGGCCATCGTGTAGATAAAGTATTAGTGGTTCCTAAACGTGCAGATAGAATTGTTTATGCGCCAAAGTAGTAAGGTTTGTATTAATGAGGCGGCACCCTCGAATTGATCTTAATGGTATTTACTGATAAGCTAAGTTTACAGCTAAAAATTTGCTCGGTCATACGCTAATTTTTCTAGCGTATGGCACTTCTGAGTTGCCCGTTGGCGCTTTTGTGTTGGCGGGCACGCTTTTAGTATGTTAAAAAATGTTGAGCTGAAAAGAGAACTTGTTTTAGCATTTACCTATTGCGGGTGAGCAATTTCAGTTTAGCTTTGTTGAGCTATCATTCCAATAAGTGGCTTAACCGATAAACAAAATATGAGATGGCATGAAAGTTCCTGGTTAAAGATCCTTGGGATCATCTCGCTTAGTATAATTTCTGTTTTTAGTGGCGCTTGCACAAAGCGTGTAATTAGGGAGAAAAAACTTGTCACGCCATTAGCAGTCCCGCTACAGAAGGTAAACAACAATTATGGTGTACTGGTTGGTGAGTATCTAATTCCTGAGACAATCACTATCCCCGGCGGCCAATTTATCATGGGCAGCGAGGAGGAAGATGGTATTGAAGCCAATGAGATTCCCCGCCACACGGTTATTCTCGATAGCTTTGAGATGGGACGGCTAGAAATCACCAATGCACAGTTTGCCGCTTTTGTAACCGCCACCGGCTACAAGAATCAAGAATGGCAGAGCTTTAACCAACCAGGACGGGAGAACTACCCTGCCAGGGCAATTAGTTGGGTCGATGCCATTGCCTATTGTGAATGGCTTAGTAAGATAACTGGCCGACAATACCGCTTACCAACAGAGGCAGAATGGGAATATACGGCAGGCGGATCACAAAATGTGCAATTTGCCTGGGGAAACGGTTGGGATAAGAAAGCCGCTAATGTAGGCAAAACCCAAGCAGAGCCATCCCTAGTGGCAAGCTTTCCACCTAATAACTTTGGCCTTTATGATATGAC
>JBFLVQ010000585.1:0-6150 GCA_040758525.1 Acidobacteriota bacterium | reverse complement strand
TCTGAGCGCTCAGCCATCGGAAATTGTTTATATTTCTAAAACCGCAGAGCATTGTTTTGAGAAGTTGATGGTTAAAAGACTGGCTTATCGCTATCCAGATTCGGAAAATGGTATTGGGGATATCAGTTTTAGTCTAGAGCGTGGCTCCTTTACCGTGATTACTGGACGTATAGGCTCAGGCAAAACTACTCTGCTACATGTATTATTGGGACTGTTACCCAAAGAGAGTGGGAAATTATATTGGAATAATGAGATTATCGAAGATGCTGCGGCATTTCTTAGACCACCTCGTTGTGCTTATACACCTCAAGTTCCTTACCTTTTTAGTGAAACAATAAAAGAGAACATCCTACTAGGACTGCCAGAAGAAAGAGTGAACTTATCTAAAGCTATTTTTCATGCGGTATTGGAACAAGACTTGAAGCAGATGCCTAATGGATTGGATACAATGGTAGGACAGAAGGGGATGAGACTCTCTGGAGGACAGGCTCAACGTGTTGCAGCAGCACGTATGTTTATACGTGATTCAGAGCTTTTGATCTTTGACGATCTCTCTAGCGCTCTTGATACAGAGACAGAACAGATCTTCTGGCAACGTCTCTTACAGTTACAAGGGATAACCTGTCTTGCCATATCTCACCGTCGTCCTACCTTAATGCGTGCTGATAATGTTATTCTTCTTAAGGATGGTAGAATGGAAGCTCAGGGCTCGCTTGAGCAATTGCTCAAGGAATGTGTGGAGATGCAACAATTGTGGGATGACAATCAACTCTCTCACAATAAAACTTGAGAGCAGAAAATTGTTCTAGGCAATCTTCTGCTCTCATTAGACAAATCCGATTAGAATCGAGCCTTAATACCTAGTTGTGCTTGTCTTGGCTCACCAAATCCACTACGTACGGTACCATCAAAGTTAAAAGTAAGCGGACGTGGCACACTAATCAGATTACGACTATTAAAGACATTAAAGACCTCTCCAAGCAGCTCGACTTGTAGGTTATCTTTTATTCGGAATATTTTTGAAAACCTTAAATCAAGTGTGCTGAAGACATTATCTTTACGTAAAGTGTTACGTTTGATCGTTGTTCCAGGTCCACGTCCAGCAACAGAATCAGGTTGAGCTGAGCGAACCTGTACAATAGCAGTAAAATTTATTCCATAAGGTCCTGTGTAAACACCAAACAGGTTAAGGCGATGACGTTGATCGCGATCCGAATAGTTATACTCAAGGTCAAGGTTGTTTATATCAGCATAGCGGAAAGTGAAAGGATCCCGCTCATTATCATCATCTGAGTAGTCCCAAGATAATAGATAATTGAGTTGGAATTGAAAATTGTCGCTATACTTCTTATTTACCGAAAAAGTTATCCCACGAAAGAGCGACTTCGCGGAACTATCAGTAGTTGCCACTTCACCTACACCAGAGCCATCTGGTTTAGCAAAGGGCTGAACTCCACCATATAGACGTGCATCATTACGATCAATAAAACGGGCTAGGCGGGTAGAGTGTGCATAGTTAAAAGTAACAGAGAAGGCTAAATCTCTTAATAACTCTCGTTCCACACTGATATTAAATTGCACCGTGCGAGGGTTATCGAAATTTTTGTCAAAGACTCGTATACCAGGATTAAAGGGGTTGAAACCTTGTGTTGATACTATTCCTGGATAAGCTGGAAATGCACTTATTGGTACATTAACTGGCGGCGCGGCCAAGAAACCAGCAAAGAAGATATTGCCTGATATTGACCCATCCGTATTACGCGGCCCAGCCAGCAATAGACCAGGTACACGAGCATAAAAGATACCTGCTCCGCCGCGTATTACGGTTTTACCATCATTCTTTGGATCATAGGCAAAACCAAACCGGGGTTGAAAACCATCAGTAAAGTCTGGAATAGTACCATCGGATGGGAATCTGGAATCGCCAATAAATTGTGCATAGCGAGTTTGGTTGATCGGATTAATTATGTCTGGTTGAAATTGGCCTTCCCAGCGTAGACCATAGTTGAGGGTAAGATTAGAACGCACTTTCCAGTTATCCTGAGCATAGAAAGCCGGTTCAAATTGCTTAATTACTTGTGTGCCAGCCTCTTCAATACTACGACCGCCCAAGGGAGCAAACTGTAAATAGAGTGCTAGCCCGCTTACATCCCGTCTATCTAAATAATCGACAAAACCTTGAATAGCTGCATCGATAGTGGGCGCAGCAAAGATATAACGACTACGCGCAAAACCTATGAAGGTTTGGGAAACGCGTGTGTAATTAATATCTGTGCCAAATTTGAAATTATGATTACCGCGAATTACTGAGAAATTATCCGTGAACTGGAAGCGCCGATCCACTAATGGCACAGGCAGGAAGAAAGGGCGACCAAATCTATAAGAGATATCTCCCGCAAATGTGCCAATAGTAGTATCTGGTAGATCAGGTCCATCATAGAAGCGTGGTCGTGCTTCACGAGCAAACTGGAACCTAAACTCATTTTGTAAGGTTGGTGAGATGGTTGTTACTAACTGAGTAATGAAGGAGTTTGAATTATCGGTTTCGCGCCCATTGGCACTACGTCCCCAAGTTGGCACATCAAATGTACCATTCTCTTGCACAGCACGGCTGTAGTTATGTCGTAAGGTAAGTAGATTGCGGTTGGTTACACTCCAGTCTACTTTACCTAGTAATACATTAGCACCATTGCTACGGGTAATCTGACCCTGCTCATTGGGTGAATTCAGGCGAGTAGCAAATAGTTGTATAAGTCTTGGATCAATATTGTTAGGTTTGGTGCTCTCTCCTTTATTTTGATCATACGCGACAAAAAAGAAGATACGATCCCGCTTTATTGGTCCTCCAATATTGCCGCCAAATTGATAATTGCGAAAGTCGTCCGTGGGTAATTTAGCCTTAATAGCATCTTCATTCTGACTAGTAAGCTCTTGATCGCGGAAGAAAAAGAATGATGAGCCATGCAATTGATTTGTTCCAGACTTGGTAACAACATTAACAAAACCACCCGATGAACGACCAAATTCTGCCGATGCACCAACCGGAATTACTTGAAATTCCTTAACCGCTTCAAGGCTGATAGTAAATTGTGGGCGTTGACCACCACGTTGCTCGCCAAAGAAGGGATTATTAGCATCTGATCCATCAATTGAGACATTATTATGAATTCCCTTCTGACCATTAATGGTTATCTCATTTCCATCTGGTCCCTGAACAATTGAGACTCCTGGAGTAAGTCGAATAAAGCCGCTAAAATCACGACCATTAATGGGCAGATTCTCTACCGATCTCTTATCTATCAGAGTACTCTGCTCGCTTCGTCCTACCTCAACAACAGGAGCATCGGCTTTAACCGTAACAATCTCTGTTGTACCAGCAGCCTGTAATTGCAAGGCAAGAGTAACAGTCTGACCAATAGTAAGTTCTATGCCTTCACGAACCAAGGTAGCAAAACCACTAGCCTCAATCGTTATTCGATAATTTCCCAAAGGAAGCAGCGAGACCAGAAACCGCCCCGCTTCTTCTGTTGATACCGCGCGTTCAAAACCTGTATCAACATTCTTAACTACCACATTTGCGCCCGCAATGACGGCGCCTGTTGAATCAGTAACGGTACCTTGTATCAACCCAGTAGTAGCCTGCGATTGCGCCATGCTTGTATTAACAAAGCAGAATAACAGCAGAACAATAACTGAGAATAGATTTATACCAGCATAGGTAAACAATTTCCTCATTCCGCCTCCTTTAGTTTGTCGCTCCTCTATTTAGTATTTAGCTCAGAGGAAGACACCTAACTTACAGTCTTTACCGTTAATTCGGTATTAATTTATAAATAGACACGTAATAGAATTAATGACGAGCCATTCTTGTTCTAGATATATATTATAAATGGAAAAGGCCGTTATTTTAACTTCGTAATTATACGATCGCCTAATATCCGCTAGTATAACATTATTCTGCTTTTACTATTAATCTAAATATTGACGGGCAAGATATTTTATTGATATTTTTTCATTAGCTTGAAGAAGATAAAATATTATGCTACTAACCAAGTCGGCTTTAAGAGCTATCGTCATGGTCCTGCTAATAGTGCTAGCAGGGTTACCAATACTAATTTCACCTACTTCAGCACAGCAAAATGATTCCATTGCAAGATCGTTCCAATCGGATATTTCCCTAATAACTCAAGTAGCTGGGCAAGCAGTTTGTCAATCTAGCGAGCAGTTATACTCTCTTTATCTATTAGAGCATACTACTAATGAATCATTGAAAATATTAAATCCTAGACCTCAGGCAGCACCTACCCAATTACAGATTATCCTGCGAGGCACTCAACAATTAGAGAGTTTTCCACAAGCAAAAGCAGCTTTCTTAAGAGCAGCAGCAACTTGGCAATCGGTTATCCAAACACCTATCAGAATCATAATAGATGTCGATTTTGGCCCTAAATTCTTTGGAAAACCATTTCCTCCATTAGGCAATTTTACTACTCTGGGTTTGACCTCTGCTCAAATAGTAGCAGATAGGTCTGGTTATTCCCGTATTCGTGACTCACTTATTGCTAATGCCTCAAGCGATCAAGAACTACTAATTTACCATATGCTGCCAAGTGAATCTCTCCCTACTGATCTAGGAAAAACTAGCGCTATGTCTGCTCCTAGTGCGCTTTTCCGCACCTTGGGTATACTTGCTCCGATTGCTGATCCTGATAAGGAAACAGACTTAGGTCCGCCTCCTATGATCGGATTCAACTCAGAAAATAGCTTTGATTTTGATCCTAGTAATGGCATAGATAGCAAAGCCTATGATTTTGAAGGACTGGCCCTACATGAAATTGGCCATGTATTAGGTTTCCGCTCCAATACAGGCTTGCAGAATGCTGGTCCATCACAACCACCTTTTATTTCGATCTGGGATCTCTTCCGCTTCCGCCCTGGCACTACCTTAAATAGTTTTACCACTGCGCCACGCATACTGACAGTAGGAGGAAGCCAGGTCTTCTATGTTGGTAACCAAGAATTAGCACTCTCAACAGGTATTTATGGTGGAGATGGACGTCAACCTAGTCATTGGAAAGACAGTGTCTTTGTTGGCAATGCAATTGGTGTAATGGATCCTATCAGGAATTTCGGTGAATTTACGCCTATTACACAAAATGATCTATTAGCACTAGACTTCTTTGGCCATCGCCTAGCAGATTTTGCACTAAATTTTGATGTGACTCGATTGACTTTAACGAGAGGAGAAAGCGGACAATTTAACGCTCTTATTAATCGCAATGGTGGCTATCTAGGCAAAGTAACAGTAACTGCTCTCAATACTAAATCACTTAAAATAAAACTAGCTAAAAATGGACAAACAACTTCTGGTACTACTATTCGGTTTGACCTTAAGATTAAAACCAAAGCCCCGCTAGGGATAAAACAGCTTCTCTTTACTGCTCAAGATGAATTTGGTCGCCAGCGTATCGCTAAGCTAGAAATTGAAATTCAATGAATAATTGTATTAGCGCTACCTAGCTACCCGCTAGACAACAATATCTCCCTATCCAATCTGCTAAAAAACAGAATTATACGGCTGTTTCAGGCTTTTTTAAGATAGTTCTGGGATTACTTTTACGCGTTATATTAAGGGTATAACTAGAATAGCACTGGTAAGACCAATTGCTGATCAATCAGCAAGCATGGTAGTTTGCCACTAGCCAAGTAGCAGAAAAAGTTCTTTGACAAGCAGTAAATTTACACCATGTAATTTTTTTTCAATTTCTCCACATTATAAGGTAGGACTACCGAACAACTTTTGTCTCTACTTAGGTAAAACAAGAATTGATGGCACAAGTAATTTGTTCAAATATCTTCTCAAGAAGTAGAGAGACTTAATAGTCAGCTTCAACTTTAAAATAGAAAATGTAGGAAGGAAAGATAGCTATATGAAAACTATGATTCGAGTTCTGTTAGCTGGAATCTTTTTATCGGTTATAGGTGGATTATCCCTAGCTTCTGCGGCTGAACCGCCCAGCTATAATGTTAATTTCCAGATCCAATTAAGGAATAATGTCTCTGTACAGATGGGTGCAGTGGTTTTAGTAAACCCGCGCAATCCTAATAATGGATTGAAGCTATTGGTTCTTAATGGCACCGGACAGACTG
>JBFLVQ010000584.1:0-6171 GCA_040758525.1 Acidobacteriota bacterium | reverse complement strand
GGGTGCAGCATATTCACGAGAGATCAAAGTGGACGACCTCGGTCTGCTCCGGTTCCCTGATTCTAGCTGCTGCTGGATTACTCAAAGATCTAGCCGCAACAACCCATTGGAGTGTACTGGATACTTTAGCTATGTTCGGCGCCAAACCCACACACCAACGTATTGTCCGGCAAGGAAAGATAATTACGGCGGCAGGTGTCTCGGCAGGCATTGATATGGCATTGAGCCTAATCGCCTGGGAATGTGGCGAAGAACGGGCCAAGGCGATTCAACTCGCTATTGAATATGATCCCCAACCACCCTTCGATGCAGGTTCAATCGAGAAGGCTCCTACTATGATAGTCGAGGCAGTGAAGGCCATTTTTGCACATGAACAGCAAAAAGTAACCAGTGCTAAAGTGTAAACTATCTCGCGATCTATTCCGAGCAGGAGGTCAATTTAGTAGACGAAAAGAGTTTAAAAATTTATCGGCATTATCTTCAGAATTACCAGTACGAGTAAAAGCGATTAGAACATACATATACTGACCAACCAAGTAATACCTTGCTTCTGTAATACCTTGAGGATCATCAGTCTCAAATTTGATAGAGACACCAGGATAATTATTTATTGTAATAAACTTTTTATCGATTAATCTACCTTGAGAAACAGTCATAAACCCCTTCGCCATAGCATCTAAAGTATCTCTTCTAGTATGACCTTCTTGAAATTCTTGGGTACGTACAATGCCATAAACTCTTGGTCCAATATTAAGCTTAAATTTTAGCTCTTTATCGGTTGAATCATTATTTGGTGTATTAGGCAATAAGACAGAGAATTTACCTTCTTTGGATGAAAACTCTTTCCAATTATTTTGTTGGATAGGTTGTAAAGGTAGAATCATTGCGAGCAAGAAGATTAATGCTGTCATAAGATTTATATTCCTTATAGGTTGTTTTGAGCTAGAATAACATTTAGCAACAAATTTCTAAATAGATTCTTATCCACTGCGGCCTGCCAGACCAGCAATTACTGCAATCAATTCGTTTGGTTCAACAGGTTTGGATACATGCACTTGAAATCCTGCTGAAAGAGCACGCAGACGATCTTCACTACTAGCATATGCTGTTAGCGCGGCAGCGGGAACATCTGCTACTGATTGGGGTTGCAACGCTCGTACTTTGCGGATCAAATCGTAACCATCTTCAACCGACATTCCAATATCAGCTAGTAACACATCAGGTTGCCATTGAGGTAACAATTCCAGTGTTTCAGTTGCAGAAGCACAGGTCTTCACATCAGCTCCATACTTGGTAAGAACCCTTGTGAGCAATTCTCGTGTATCAGGTTCATCATCGACAACCAGCACTCGTAAACCGATAAGCGGTGTATAAGCAACTGAGACATCGTCACAGGCATTTGTATGGGGGGTTATTAAGCCACATCGATTAGTGGTAATGGCTAATAATGGCAACTCCACCGTGATCTTTGCTCCTTGCCCTACCCCTAGACTATCTGCATGTACTGTGCCACCATGCAACTCTACCAAGTGGCGCACTATCGCAAGGCCCAAACCAAGCCCACCATACTTTCGTGTTCTTGAGCTATCGGCTTGACGAAAGCGTTCAAACATATATGGTAGAAACTCAGGGCTGATTCCTTCTCCTGTATCGCTTACTGTAATCCTAGCTTTAGAATTGATTCGCTCTAAACGAATCTCTATCTGTCCACCTTTAGGGGTAAACTTAATAGCATTAGACAACAAGTTCCATACTACCTGCTGCAAGCGATCCGGATCGCCAGCAATAGCTCCTACCTCAGGCTCGATCACCATTTGGAGATTAATCTGCTTAGTATCAATTGTAGGACGTAGAATATTTACGGTTGTTTCAATAACTCCTGCTAACTCTATTGAGCGTATATCAAGATGCAATTTGCCAGTAATAATACGCGAGACATCTAAAAGATCATCGACTAGATGTGCTTGTAACCTTACATTACGCTCTATCACTTCCAGAGCTTGGGCAGAAGCAGCTTGATCGAGTCGTCCACTACATAGCATTTTGATCCAACCCAACATTGGTGTTAGTGGTGTACGCAGTTCATGAGAAACAGTAGCAAGGAACTCGTCCTTAACACGATTAGCCGATTCAGCCTCTTCTCGCGCTTTCTGCTCACGGATTAGAAGTTGACTACGCTCCTCCTCAACTCGTTTTCGTTCGCTGATCTCCTTCTTCAAATCCTCATTAGCTTTGGAAAGCTCAATGGTTCGCTCCTCAACTCTCTTCTCCAAGTCGGCTTGGGCAATACGCAGCATATCATTGAGTAGTTTCAAGCTCTCTTCACTCTTCTTCTGTTCGGTGATATCGCGAATTGCCAGCACCGCGCTAATATTGTTTTGATCAAAGCGTACCTGCGCCCCAGAGATCTCTAAAATTGCCCTCTTATCTTGCTTGTGGAACTCATATATTTCAGTAAAAGAACGTGCCAGTTGCAAAACGATCTTTACTGGATGCATTTCTGGCGAAACAGACTGACCTTGTTGCTCTAAAGGTAGAAGTTCACTAAGCTGGGCGCCTAAAACTTCTAGGTGTTGTCTTGCTACTAAACAATCAAATGCGGTGTTGCACCATTCAATCATACCCTCATGGTTAGTCCAGACTATTGCTTCTGCAATGGTACTTAAAGCCACTTCCATCTTTCCCAAGGTCGTGCGAAGCTGACTAATTAAGGTGGCTGAATGGTCTGCCATAAACTACCTATTTATTAATAAGTATTAATCATTAATCGGACAGAGTCGAGCACCGAAAACCCAATGACCCTGTTGTTGCTCTGCAATTATGAAGTGCTCGGTATATAGTTCACTACCGTCTTTAAGAAGCGTTTTTAGTTTGAGTGGTCGATTTAGCAGGGTTGGGTTACCGGTCATAAGAAAGCGGGAAAAACCAAGATGGTGTGCATCATGAAGATTCTTGGGGATAAGAATAGTGAGCGGTTTACCAATAACTTCATCTAGTGTCCAGCCAAACACATCATTAAAACGGCCATTTATATAGGTAATAAAGCCATCTTGATCGGCAATCACAACAGGCACATCGGTTTCATGTCTCAACTCATCTATTGTGTTTCCCATAGTGTTAACTCAATTTTATCACCTATCTTCATCACCAGGATGATATGCTCGCTCAAGATTCGCTTTGATTTCAGCTAAAGTAAACCAAGCGGGTTTAAATTTGCCCTGAGCATAAAGTGATGCCTGATCAAAGTAGTGTGGCGATTCCTGATTAGCACTCTGTCCAAATACTAGTATCGAGCGCGCCTGAACCTGCGGCCCAAATTCGATTACACTTACAAAAGAATTTCCCGCAATTCCATATCTACATTTTTGATTCTCTTGTGGCTGTGCATAGAAATTGAAAACTATACCAGCCCAACTAGGCGCGCCTGCGATTGGCAAGCTTGGTCTATTATCACAAAAAGGAGCATTGCCACTTGCGCTAGGTCGCTGGAGTCGATTGATTTCTCCCCACGCTACAGACCAGCTACCATAGTCTTGCTCAAGCTCTTTAATGGCAGCTTCTAATGATTCGATTCTCAGCCATTGTTGCTGATCTTTCTTTATAGATAGTCTCTTAAGCAACTGTTCTACATAAAAGATAAATAGTGTCATTGCTTTTGAATCGATGCTGCTAACACAATCCCAGGTTCTTAGCTCGGTTATTGCCGTACTCAGTTTTTCAGCGCCTATTGCTGCCGACTCCTTAAGTTTCTCCCATTCCTCAACAAGCTGGGGTATATATGTTTCAGCCTCAATGACGGTAGTATCAACGGCTGCACAGGCCCATTCCTCAAAGGTGAAATTTTCTTTGCTAGACAGTATTCGACGGGAAATACGGGCGCGCGCGTTATCGTCTTCGCCTCCGATCATATATGGTGGATAATCCGTTTTGCTTGGGTTATCCGTAAGCGTAGTCATAAATGGAGTAGAGTTACAGTTTTGCAAAAATCCAGTGTTCGGATTTGTTAACTGTGGCAGCTCTGCAAAGTCGTGATAGCCTTGCCATTCAGTTTCAGGGTTACTTCCATCTACCGGTTGAGACCAATCAAATTTGCTGGATCGGCGTGGTACGGCACCATTGTATATGTAGAAGATGTTTCCTTCACGATCAGCATACATAATGTTCATATAAGGAATTGCACCGTGTGATAGGGCTTTCTTAAACTCGATCAGTGAAGAGGCTTTGCTCATCTTGTACCATTGCTCAATCCACCCTCCCTCCTGCAATTTTGCTAGCCTGACCGCCAATGGTTTACCATCGCGCACTGTCACTATCGGGCCATGATGAGTTTTACTAATCTTAATACTCTTCGATTGTATACCCTGGTCAGTTTTAATCTTAATTACTTGTGTCCACTCTTTGGCATTACGGTAGCCATTGCCATAGCGATATGCGCGAGGATTCTTTGGATTATCGAACTTTTCATAGTATAGATCTGCTATATCTGGGAAGTTATCTGTATGACCCCATCCCAAATATTCATTATGTCCCATAAAGGGAGTGATAAGTCCGAATCGTGATAGTCCAGAGAAATTCCACCCCTCATCACTATGTAAATGTGCTTCATAATATTGCTCTAATCCAAAGAAAGATACATGGGGATTGATAAATAACATTGCCTGACCGGTTGTGCTTTTGCTAGGACCAATAGCCCAAGCGTTTGATCCTTTAGGTAAGTCTATGCCATGCTCAGGCAGTGATGCGTTTAGCTCTGCAGGTGACAATCCTGCATAGAAAAGGAATTCATTATGAAAGTATTTGAAGCGTATAAACGCAAGCGGATACCAAGGCTGAAATCTCATCAGTAGTCGAGGGCGCACCGATGGATTATGTGCAAGAAAGAAGTTGAGTCCATCCGCAAAAGCATTGTAGAGAGCACGTATAGGTTGGCTTGAACGTTCATACTCCTTAATGGATAATTTAGGAATTTCTAGTGTATGGCATAGTTGATCTTGATATAGAGTCTGCTCGCCGTAGACTTCTGATGCGCGTCCAATAGCGCGAATAAAGTTATCTTCAATCTGCCAGAAATTATCTTCAGCTTGAGCATAAGCGAAAGCAAAGACACAACTAGCATCAGTAGGACCAAAAATATGCGGCACACCATAACTATCACGATAGATTGTTACAGATCTAGCAACTAGATCTGCTTTTCTATTACTAGTAAGAAGAGAAGGTGGTCTCATACAAATCAGTGATTATGACCTGCTAGTTGGCTGCTCGGCAATCTCTCTCTGCCGGCATATATTACCGGTATGCTTTTTCTTTAACCCACACAGTAATATTTTTGTAGACACTACAGACAATTTTGAGGTACCGTGTTTCTACCGCATACAAAGCATTGATCTTCTGTTACCTTATACATAGTGCGGGCACAATTAACATCAAATAACCTGGCAAAAAACAATGAGTGACAAGTCTAATGATAAGGAGAAGGTTGGCGCACTAAATAACAATTTAACCCCATCCCCCGCCAACCCATTATATCAGCTTCCCTCATCACCTGCTGATTTTACCGGACGTGAGGCGGAGATTGATGAACTATTGGCCAAGATCCCACAAGGCGGCGTTACGATCTACGGTATTAAAGGAATGGGTGGGATTGGCAAAACCGCACTGGCTTTGGTGCTAGCAAAGACCCTCACTCCGCTCTATCCTGATGCACAAATCTTCCTTGATCTGAGGAGTACCGATCCTACACCACTCTCTTGGACTCAAGCCATGAGCCATGTTATACGCACTTTCTATTCAGATATTAAACTACCAGAGAGTGACGCTGAATTAACTGCCCTTTATCACTCTGTATTGGCAGGGAAACGAGTATTATTACTATTAGATAATGCGATCCAGACGGAACAAGTAGAGCCACTACGGCCACCCGCAGGATCTGCAATGATCGTTACCTCGCGGCAACAATTCTATCTATCAGGATTCTATACAAAAGATTTAGATGCCTTGCCATTGGATGATGCTTGTCAACTACTGCGTAGAATAGCTCCCCGTATTGGCGAGCAGGATGTCTGTATTGCTCAACTCTGTAGTAATCTTCCTCTTGCCTTGCAGATCGCGGCTAAGACCCTACATAAGAGTTCAACGCTTTCTCTTAGCGATTATATTAAGCGTCTGGAACAG
>JBFLVQ010000583.1:0-6173 GCA_040758525.1 Acidobacteriota bacterium | reverse complement strand
CATCTGCCTTATTCGATGACCATATACTATTTCAGTATCGGCAAGATGCGCTACTACTTCTCGAATTGACCATTTATCTGGTGAAGGTTTAAAGTTGGTTAGTTGGGTTGATAGATCTTTTACAGCATTGACAATTAACTTAGGGTTACTTTCTAAGGCTTTAATATGTGCCTTTAGCTCTTGCTCTGTCATAGCTATTCTCCTAATTGATAATGCAATATTCTATTCTTTTAATTATTGCTGTGCTAGACAAGCGCGCTTAAAGGCAGGAGAAACTATAATAGCAAACCAAGTCGATATCTCTTTATTGCTTGGGTAGGTTTATTAGTTCTTGTTCCTGGCCGGTCGAAGGCACTGCTTTTCTCCCAATAGTTTGGGCAATGGCAATAGATGATAAAGCAATTACTAATAAAAGATTGAGCAGTACTCTCTGCATACTCTATCTTCCCCTCAATATAAAATTGGTATTATTTTATCCGCTTTAGTATAAATAATAGATTTACCATATAACCACAAAAGATGTAAAAATCTGTCAAAAGATGTTAAAGTGACTTTTTCTCTAACCTGTCATTTAACCCAATTATAATATTGGCAGTAAATAATTATTTGGTAGAATCGTTATCAGCAAATCTGATCTATAGACTGTTAAAAGGAGGTCTGTTTAATGAACGCACGCCGCTTCCTGATGGTAGTTGTTTTAGCTGCGTTAGGACTTTTCACCTTTTGGCCAATATCCCCATACGTGCAGGCATATGACACGACGGGTACGATTTTGGGTACGGTAAAAGATAGTACGGGTGCGGTAATAGCTGGCGCGATTGTGATAATACGCAATCTTGGTACTAACTTTACTCGCGAAGCGATTGCCGATGAAGCTGGTAATTTTAAGGCGCCACTAATGCCAGTAGGCGAATACGAGATAACGGCAGAAGCAGATAATTTCAGCAAAGCGCAGAGCCGTGTAGTACTACAGATCAATCAAGTTTTGCGTGTTGATTTCCAACTCTCTGTTGCAGCACTTAAGGATGATGTTGTCGAGGTCGTAGGTGGTACAGAAGTGGTGGTCAATCGCGATAGTTCCACACAATCTACCGTAATAGACAATAAAAAGATCGTTGATCTACCGCTTAATGGACGCAACTTCCTACAACTGGGCACGCTAATTCCTGGCACCGTAGGTGCGGCAGGTGGAGGGAGCGCCGAAGGAGAGACTGAGGCAGGGGCTTTCTCTGTCAGTGGCCAACGAGATCGTGCTGTTAACTATTACATAGATGGCGCTGACAATAATCAGATCATCAACAACAATACCGCCGCAGGTGCAAGCGTCGATGCGATCCAAGAGTTCACCATTCTTACCAGCACTTACAGCGCCGAGTATGGTCGTAACTCTGGTGCTGTTGTCAATGTGGTTACTAAGTCTGGAACAAATCAGTTTCATGGCAGCCTCTTCGAGTTTCTACGTAATGATCGGCTTGATGCCAATGGCTTCTTTGATAATGCTGCCAACCAGCGCAAAGCTAAGTTTCGCAATAATCAGTTTGGCTTTACGCTAGGCGGGCCAATCGTTAAGGACAGTACTTTCTTCTTTATCAATTACGAAGGACAGCGTACACGTGTAGGAAATACTATCTTTACTACTGTACCAACGCTACTAGAAAGGCAGGGGATTTTCACTGACCCATCTTCTGGCCGGCAAGTACAAGTGCCTATCGATCCGGTGAGCGCAGGCTTGCTCTCTTTCTATCCACTGCCTAATACCAACACACCTTTTGGTAACTTTGTCTCCTCTGAGATTATAAAACTACGACGTGATAATGCGCTGGTCAAACTTGATCATCGCTTTGGTCGCAATGATCTCTTTAGCGTACGTTACCTGGTCAATGATCGTAGTTCGCTTACACCAGTGCTTTCTACTTCTGGTACAGCACAGAACTCATCTCAAGTAGCAGGCTTTGGTCTGTTTGTTGATGCCCTTGTACAGAATCTCAGTGTCTCTGAGGTACATATCTTCTCTCAGCGGACTTTCAATGAATTTCGCTTTGGCTACAACCGTTTTGTCGATGTGCAACTAGGATTAGATGCTACTGATCCAGCAACACTAGGACTACCTAACAACAATCCATCCAGACTAGGCAAAGGTATTCCACAGATCATAGTGTCAGGTATTTCTGGTATAGGTAACTCAAATCTTTTCCCATTTACCGATAATCTTGACACCTATCAATTCATTGACAATTTCACTTTCAATCGTGGTCGGCATAGTTTTAAGACCGGATTGGACATTAGGAGGATTCAGATAGATGGTCTGGAAGATCTAAGTTTTGCTGGTACGATTATGTTTGATGGTTCGGTATCGGGTATTAGTGCGGTAGCCGATCTTATTCAAGGTACACCACAGAGCGCCTTCATTGGACGTGGATTTACTGCACCACCAATACGGCTCTCTAACTACTACTTCTATTTTCAAGATGATTACAAGGTCTCTGATAGACTCACTGTTAATGCTGGTATACGTTATGAATTGAACACCGTGCCAACTGCTTCTGGTGTGCTCTTTAATTTCACATCTGGACGCGGTTTCTTCAACAAAGATCTATACCGTGGCGATCACAATAACTTTGCTCCTCGTGTAGGCTTTGCTTATACGCCCTTTAATGATGGCAAGACTGTCTTACGTGGCGGCTTTGGGATCTTCTACGATCTACCATTCCAGAACACAACCTTTAATCTTACTTTCAATCCACCCACTACCACGACATTGTTTAATTTCGGTCCATTCGATCCAGGTCAATTAGGTAGTGTCTTTAGTAACACCAACCTGGATGGTGGTGGTCCATTCCTTATTACGATTGATCCGAAATTCCGCAACCCTTACAGCTACCAGTTCAATTTCAATATACAACGTGAACTGCCTTTGGGTATTGCTCTAGAAGCAGGTTATGTAGGCACACGAGGGGTAAAGTTGATTGGCAGCCGTGATATTAATCAAGCTGTCTTTTTCCCTGGCGCATCGGATGATGATAATATCTTTGACCGACGACCTACACAACTAGCAGGACTCGATTTTGGTGTGGGCGGTATTGATGGTATACAGCAACAAGAATCGGCCGGCTCTTCTATCTACCATTCACTGCAAATTAAATTCACCAAACGTTTGCAGCGAGGACTCTCGTTTCTAGGCGCCTACACCTACTCAAAATCTATCGATAATGCCACCGATATTTTTGGTTTCAAAGGCAGCTCAGCAATTCCACAAGACTCTAATAATCTAGGTAGCGAGCGTGCTGTCTCACCATTTGACCTACGTCAACGCTTCACCTTTAGCTATACCTATGAGTTTCCTTTTGGAAAAGGACAACCATTCCTGAGTGGTCTGGACGGTATTGCAGAAAAGATTGTCTCTGGTTGGCAGATGAATGGTATTGTTACTCTGCAGACAGGACAGCCATTTACCGTCTTTCTTGGTATTGATCAAGCACTCACTGGCAATATTTTCAACGAGCAACGACCCAATAATGTACCTGGTGCGTTTATACAAAAAGATAATGGTCAGGTGGTATTGGCGCCGCAATTTCTTAATTCAGATGGCTCGCCTAATATGGCTGCGCTACAGAATGCTGGTGTAATACCAGCGCCAGGCCAGTTTGGCTCACTGGGCCGCAATACCTTTAAGGGTCCACGCTTTCGCAACTTTGACTTCTCACTTAGCAAACGCACCCGTATAACTGAGACCAGTCTGTTAGAGTTTCGTGCAGAGTTCTTCAATATCTTTAATCATCCGACCTTTGCGCTGCCAGATAATAATCTCAGTTCACCAACCTTTGGGCAGTTCTCGCGTACACCGGATGTGGCTAATGGTATACCACGTCTCAGTTCAGGCGGACCACGTGTGATCCAATTTGGTTTGAAATATATTTTTTAGTAGGTATGAATGAGCAAGAAGCCTTTTGATATAGATCTAGCAATGCGCCGTATTGAAGAAGCGGTTCGCCCCTTCCGCAAGGCGGCGCTTTTTGAACTTGCCGAAGATGGCTTTAATACTGCTTTCGAGCAGCTAGTCGCTTGTATAATCTCAATACGTACCCGCGACGAAGTCACACTACCCACCGCACGTCGGCTTTTTGCCACTGCTCGTACCCCTAGTGAGGTAAGTAAACTCTCTGTTCAAGAGATTGATCGACTGATCCGTGCGTCTACTTTTCATGAGAACAAAGCTGAACAGATACGTAATATTGCTCGCCGTATTCTAGCTGAATACCAGGGTACGCTGCCCTGTGATCCTGCAGTATTGCTCTCGTTTCATGGTGTTGGCCCCAAATGCGCCAATCTCGTCTTAGGTATTGCTTGCCAACAGGCGCGTATAGGTGTAGATGTACATGTGCACCGTGTGACAAACCGCTGGGGTTATGTCAAAACCAATTCGCCAATCCGTACCATTGCGGCATTGGAAGCGGTACTGCCACAACGCTACTGGTTAGATATTAACCGGTTACTTGTCCCTTTTGGCAAGCATATTTGTACTGGTGCTTTTCCCCGCTGTACAGGCTGTCCGGTACTCGATATGTGTCAGCAAGTAGATGTAGAATCACATCGCTAATCCTCTGCTGTGAATAAGGCAGGAGAGGATTCTCTATCGATAATGTCCATACGGAAAAAGATTTGAAACTTCAATATCCAGATAGCGTTAGAATGGAACAATAGAGGATCTACTTATGGCCAATAAAGCTGTTAAGTTCTCAAAGAAGAGAGCTATCTTCATCTGCGCATTGATATTGTTGGTAATGGTAGCAACTGGTGTTTTGCTACTACGCTCTCACCCATTCTTAAACAGATCTATAGCACAGTTGCAGGAATCGGTCACGGTTCAGGCAAAGATCAACACCCCACTAATGGAAGTGCGTCGTGCTGAAATCAGGAAGGTCTTGATCTTTGATGGGGAATTACGTGCTGTCAAATCACGTACGATCTTCGCCACGGTTCAAGATGAAGGTAAGATTACCTATATGCCTACAGAGGGTAGTCTAGTAAAGGCAGGCGATCGTTTAGTAGAGATTGATAGCGGCATGATTCTTAACAAGATAAAAGATGTTGAAGAGAAGATTGTCGCGGCGGAAAACGAGATCTTGAACACTCGCTCTCGTCAGGAAGCCACACTGCGCGATATGGAGATAGAGTTAAGCAAGTTCTGGATGGCTTATGAACAGGCCCAGATTAAGGCAAAAGTACCGCCTGATGTGATCTCACGCCGAGAATACCAGGAGAGCCAGCTTATTTTGCAAAAATCCAAGACTGAGTATCAGAGTCAGCTCGATAAGATCGAACAGAAGAAGAAAGAGCATGATGCTGAACTACAAGTAAAAGCCATTGAAAAAGATAAGCTAGTTGTTGAACTCAATCAGGCCAAGAGCAATCTTGATAATATGAATATTAAAGCGCCTGCCGATGGAATGGTAATCTATAGCGATCATTGGGCCGAGCGTAGAAAGCTTCAAGTAGGAGATGTAGTATGGGGCGGTTTCCCTATCGTGTCACTGCCCGACCTTAACGAAATGGAAGTGCTTGCTAATGTTAATGAGGTTGATGGAGCAAAACTAGTAGTAGGGCAGAAAGCAAAGATCTTGCTCGACAGTTACCCTGATATAGAGATTAATGGTGCCATCAAGGAGATTGCACAAACTGCTGTAAAAGCCGGTTGGATGGCGAGGGCAAAGATCTTCAAGGTGATTATTTCTATGGATAAAACTGTCCCAGAGATAATGAAACCAGGAATGTCAGCCCAGGTCTCGATTGTTGTCGCCGACCATGGCAGACAATTATTAGTGCCACGCCAGACAGTCTATTTTGAAGGTGATAAGGCGCATGTGCTGAAAGCTGAAGGTGAAGGTAGCCGGGCACTACCAGTGACAATTACCGCTACTGATCCCTGGCATTATGCCGTAGCAGACAATGGCACGATTAAAGAAGGCGATCGTATTGTTTCCCGTTAGGCTGGAGGGAGAATGTCTAAGAAGGCTATTAAGAGAACCATTATCAGTATCATTATTGTGGCAGCATTAGTAACTGCGGCACTTCTTTTTGGTAAGCATATCCCCACAGGATTTGCATCCTTGCTCAAGAGAGAAGGCACAAATATTGAGGAACTAGTAATTGCCACTCGCTCTATGACCTTTTGG
>JBFLVQ010000582.1:0-6175 GCA_040758525.1 Acidobacteriota bacterium | reverse complement strand
TTAGTTATCACGCTTGTGCCTAATTATCGAGTATCAGCACAAGATGAATCAAGGGACAAGAATATCTTAGCTACAGCTTGTGCTAATGTGAGTTTTAATAACATCAGAAGCCTGCCTACCGGTTCCACGGCTGCAGGTATTAGCGACCTGCTAGCAGTCGATATCAACCTAGATGGTAGACGGGACATTATTACTGCTAATAGGGATTCAAAGAGTATTTCGATAGCATTAGCCGACCGGCTAGGTGATTTTAACGCTGCTACTGATATCGCTACTAGAGGTGAACCGATCGCTATTGTCAGTGGGGATTTTAATAGTGACAACAGGATCGATTTAGTGATTGCAAATGTTGTTATCAACAATATAACCATTCTGTTTGGTAATGGGTTAGGTGGTTTTAACTTATCTACCAATATCAATCTGCTAGCAGCACCGGTTGCGCTAGCAGCAGCGGATTTCAATATAGATGGTAAGCTTGATCTAATCGTGCTAACTGCCAATTCTGTAGTGATTTTTTCTGGTAATGGCGTGGGTGCTTTTCGGATAGTTAACAATTTTCCTGTCTCTTCACCTACTACTATTGCCGTAGGAGACATTAATAACGATGGCAAACCTGATCTAGTGATAGGGAGTAGTACAGATTTAAGCTTACTACTAGGCAATGGTATGGGTGATTTTAATATAACCTTTACTCTAATGGTACCAATCCAATCTCTCGTGATCGCCGATTTTAATATGGATGGTAAGCTTGATGTGGCATTCTCTAAGCAGGTTTTTGAAGAGGTTGTTGTTGGGTTTGGTGATGGTGTAGGCAGACTGTCCAATTTTTATAATGCCGATTTTTCTGTGCGTGCTTTAGTTCTAGTTGCAGGAGATTTTAATAATGACGGCAAACCGGATTTGGTCTGTAGCGGTTCATATGGGCTATTTATACTATATAGTATTGGCAATGGTGAGTTTGTTAATATCTCACTAGCTCCATTTTTCACTTTTTCCAAAGTGATCACCAATGATCTTAATGGAGATAATAGACTTGATCTGTTGTTATATCCTGATTTCAACAACTTAGGTGTTGTTGTTATATCTTTCGGTATAGAGGTAGGAATATTTTCTCGGCTTAAACCTGTCGCTATTGCTTCATTTCCGCAAAGTCCGATCTCGGCCGACTTTAATCGAGATGGCAGAGCAGATATTGCGGTTCTTACGGAACCATCGCAGATAACAATCTTTTTGAGTGATAGTTTCAACCGTTTTCTTGTGCTGCCCAGAATTAAATTGGCAAAAGCACCTAGATCAATGATTACCAATGATTTTAATAGGGATAATAACCTAGATTTGGTAATTGTTAATGCTTATTCAAATGACATCACTGTCTTGCTGGGAAATGGCAGAGGAGATTTTGGTACACCTGTTAATATCGACGTGAATGGTTATCCTGAAGCAATAGTAGCAGGAAATTTTAATCGTGACAGCAAAATGGATCTGGCAGTGGTAGTTAATGGCAGCACAATCTCAGTACTATTGGGGAATGGGTTTGGTGGCTTTAGAGCACCAATAGATACCTCTTTAAATACATACGTGGTTAGTCTGGCAACAGGAGACTTTAATAGAGATGGTAAGCTTGATCTGGTAACAACAAATGGTATGTCGGTCTCAATCTTATTAGGGGATGGTATGGGGGCGTTACAACTGATAAGTGAAATCCCTTTACCAGTTGACCGCTTTGCATTTACTAGATCAGTTGAAATTGTTACGGCTGACTTTAATGGTGATGCTAATGTTGATATAGCAGTATCGAGTCCTGATTTTGAGGGCGGTGGTAAGATTTATGCGTTGCTAGGCAATGGTAACGCTACTTTTTCAGAACTCATTCAGTCCCAAGTATTACCTGAAGGTTTTTACTTTTATAAGTCGATCCTTACTGCCGATTTTAATAGCGATGGTAAGATCGATCTCGCTACTAGCGGCTTCTCCAGCTCTAATCGGTCTGTAAATCTTATTGCAGTGTCATTAGGGAATGGAGATGGCACCTTTTCTACACAAAACACCATTGCTACTGGTATGTTTCAATTATTAACTTCAGCCGATTTTAATAGCGATGGTAGGCCAGATCTTGCCAGCGCTAATAAGTGGTCGCATAACATTGCCATTCTGCAAAACAACTGTAATTAGAGCAGCTTACCAAACTGCCAACTATTAATTGTAACGGGTGCGGCAATCATAAGCACCCTTAAAAGTTATTACTAACAATTTAACTAAAGCACACTAGCGTGGGGACACCATTATGTCTATTAACACAATTGTGTGTCAGGGAATTAGTGTGTCTAAGTCAATGCGAAGAGCCAATGCGAAGGGGAGGAGGAAAAGTTTGATAGAAGGAGAGAATCGATATGTTCGAATTGTGCACCAATAAAAGCGTTCAATATTTGGTACTACTGATTGTGATGGTAATAATTGGGCTAATAGTTTTTCACTATGGCATCAAGGATGTTACAGATTCACTTGTCAAATCAACTATAGAATCAACTTTTCACAAAGTTGACAAGGCAACTGAGAAGGTGGTCAATGGTGTTTATGGAACATTGCCAGTAAAGTTTGAAGCAAACCAAGGGCAGGCCGATCCTCAAGTAAAATTTATTGCCCGTGGTAATAGCTACAGACTCTTTCTTAAAGCATATGAAGCAGTATTAGAGTTACGAAATGTCGATCAAGAAGAGGAAAAAGCAGAGATGTCAACACTACGTATGCAATGGGTAGGTGGCAGTGGCACTGCCGCAATCGAGGGTATGGGAGAATTGCTGGTTAGGGATAACTATCTTGTTGATGATGATCCAAATCGCTGGCAGACCAATATCCCATGTTTTGCCCGTGTGCGCTATTGGGAGATCTATCCTGGTATAGATATGGTCTACTATGGTACCGAGCAGCAACTGGAATATGACTTTATTGTTGCCCCGGGCGCTAATCCAAAGGTGATCAGATTGCGTTTTGAAGGTGCGCAGAAGGTTGAGTTAGCTAGCAATGGGGATCTCCTTGTAACCACTCAGAATGGAAATTGGAGTCAGCGCAAACCGTTTATCTATCAAGAAGTGTATGGTGTCAAACAGACCGTTGAGGGCCGTTATGTAATCAAGAGTGAAAATGAAGTAGGGTTTGAGTTGGATGATTATGATCGCAGCAAGCAGTTGGTGATAGATCCCATAATATTGGAGTAGGATGAGAACAGACGGATCTCCCGCGCCTAAGCAGAGAGGATTGATAACCGCATCGTCAATGGTCGAAACCAAGCTCTCTTGCTTGCGCGGGAATCCCCCTACATTAATAGATCTGTGAGCGCCTAAATACGTCTGCCTATAGGGTAATTTTTTTGCACGATAACCAACTTCTGGTTTTATAGTGAAGGTGCTCTATCCGTAGGCTTGCCTCTCAATTCTCGCGGTTCAATGTTATATTACTGGTCATCTTATTAATCCCAAAATTGCTGTGAAAATTGAGGAGATCTTAAATATGATGCGTTTGGCCTACAAAGCGGTTATCGCCGCATTAGCAGTCTTTTTCATTGCTATTCCCACGCTAGCACAGGACGATTTTTCCAAAGTCGAGATGAGAGCTACACAAGTTTCTGGAAACATCTACATGCTACAAGGAGCGGGTGGCAATATAGGTGTTTCGGTGGGCAGCGATGGAATCTTAATTGTTGATGATCAATTTGCTCCATTAGCTGATAAGATTCGTGCGGCTCTGAAAAAATTGGGTGAAGGCAAACTAAAGTTTGTCCTTAACACCCATTGGCATGGCGATCATACCGGGGGAAATGTTCAATTTGGTCCTGAAGCCCCCATTATTGCTCATGATAATGTGCGTAAGCGACTTGCCTCAGATCAGAAGATCTTTGGTGAAACAGTCCCTGCCTCGCCTAAAGAGGCACTGCCAGTAATAACTTTTGGTCAATCGCTCTCAGTCCATTTTAATGGCGAAGAGATCAAAGTTATTCACTTCCCACATGGCCATACCGATGGTGACAGTATAATCTTCTTCACAAAGTCGAATGTTGTACACATGGGTGATGACTTCTTTGCTGGCAGATTCCCCTTTGTAGATTTAGAGAATGGTGGCGACGTAGAAGGATTAGCACACAATATCGGCGAAGTTATTGGCCGACTACCTCAGGATGTGAAGATTATTCCTGGTCATGGGCCGGTCTCTAAAATTAATGACTTGAAAAACTACCATACAATGTTGTTAGAGACTACCGACATCATACGCAAGCGCTTGGCAGCCGGTAAGAACCTTGACCAACTCAAGGCAGAAGGTCTTCCAGAAGTTTGGAAGGATTGGGGTAGTGGTTTTATCAATACTGAACGGTGGATCGAAACCATCTATAGGAGTCTTACCAGAGAGAAGAGCAAATAATATTTATATCTTCTCTTCAGTTAGTCACTGCCGTATTTGATTTCCATACGGCGTATATGTAGTCCTGAGAAGATCAGTATTACGATGGTAAAGCCAAGCAGACCAAGGATAGCAAGCCAAGCCGGCGCCGGCTCGGCAATCAGCGCAAAAGGTCCTTCTGACATAGGCACAGGTGAGAGCGATTGTAGATAATGTGTAACACTGATCTTCTTAAGCAATGGTGGAAGCAGAAAGTTGATAAACTCCCAACCATAGACGGCTATTGCAGGAAAGATCGGATTACGGAAAAATAGTCCAATCATTAAGAAGACAGCGCCATAGCCAGCACAGGCTAGTGCAACAATACCAAAGTAACTAAATGCCTGACTAAATCCTGGACCATTGAAGATATGCTCTAGACTGGCAGCATAACCACGGGGCAGATAAAGGAAGAATAGACATCCCGCAGTCATAATGTTAAAGAGCAATACGGCTGTTAGTAATCCAGAGAGGTATTTACCTATTACTAACACTTCTCGCCGTACTGGTGCCAGGAAATAGTAGTGTAGGCTACGATCTACTAGATCGCCACGGAAGAGATTCATAAAGATCCAGGCACAACCGAAGAACACAATAGTGCGCAACAAAAATGTTTCATAGATTGTCGCAAAGGCAATCGTAGCATTACTGGGATTACTAAGCTTGTTTGCTGTATAGGGAAAGAGGGCAAGAGCAGCAAACAATAGGATTGGCATTAATGCTATCAAGTAGATAAGTAGTGCGCGTTTGCCTAAGAAGTTCTTCTTTACCTCAAGACGAAAGATGGCTATTGCTTGGTTTACCCAGAGCGACCAGAGCCGCTGTTTATGGGTTGCTGCCACAGGTGCTACGCCGGCAGTTGAGCTCATGCATTTTCTCCTTGGGAACCGATCAGATACTGGTAGACTGCGTTTAGATCATCATCGACCGGCGCGACCGACTCAATATTGAGATCGCTCTCTAGTACAATACGGTTAAGCAATAAGTAGAATTGATCCGCATCGCGTGTGCGCACAAAGAGTCCTTGCCGATCATCATGAATTCTTGCCTCAACAATATGATCCTGCTCAAAGACACGTGCAGCTAGCATTGATGGGTGATTACAGCGTATAAGGATCTGTATAGGATGATCCTCCATTTCACTACGCACACCATGTACATCTCCTTCCGCGACAACATAGCCATTGTTGAGTAGTACTACTCGATCAGACATCATATCAACTTCATGCAGGATATGACTAGATATGATCAAATGCAAACCCTCTTGGGCAAGCTGACGGAAGAGACTGATAATTTCGGCGCGGGCAAGGGGATCTAATCCATTCAGCGGCTCATCAAGGATAAGCACAGCAGGCTGATGGGCAATCGCCTGTGCCAGCCTGATGCGCTGTCGCATACCTTTGCTATAAGCAGCAACCTTACGTTTGGCAGCATCAACCAAGTTTACACGCTCTAGTGCCTGCCAGGTTAGTCTCTCTACCTCTGCCTTATCATAGCCATATAGTCCTAAGAAGAAACGTATAAACTCGTAACCGGTCAATCCTTGTGGAAAGGAGTCGAATTGAGTGCAATAGCCAACCTTGCGAAAGAGAGCTTCTGGTTGGGTAGATGGAATACCTAGTATCTTAATACGACCACGAGTTGGTTGTAGTAGGCCAGTCATTAGATTCATCAAGGTAGTCTTGCCAGCACCATTAGGGCCAACCAGACTAGTGATTCCTGGTGCAATTGAGAGATTGATACG
>JBFLVQ010000581.1:0-6185 GCA_040758525.1 Acidobacteriota bacterium | reverse complement strand
AAAAATGGCCCGGTATTATCAAATTACCGGGCCAAGAAGAGGTTATCAGTAGGGTAAAACCTATTCGACGCCGACCGCAGTCCAAGCTTCGCGCACCTTCTGTACCTCTAGAGAATTTTCTCCATATAGATCAGCGGCGGCTCTTACAGTCGCTTCACGACCCTGTTTGAAGTTAGTGCTAGGCGTCATATAGAAACTGAGGGCACGGAAGAAGATCTTAGCGCCCTTCTCCATACCTATACCGTCCGTAACGGTAAGGCCAGATGTGCGGTTGGTGCCTCCATTAACCAGCAAATAGAAGGCATTATTGGCGATTCCCGAGGAGCCATGCACTTCGGTCTGCTGGGGATAGTTTCTGTAGTTATCAACACTATAGTTATCCTTGGTGGGGTCATCCATATAGCGTAGGGCATCACCGGCCTGGCCAGGGGTATAGATATCCTCTCCAATCTTCCAATCAAACTGGACATTAGGATTACGCTGGGCGGTATACCACTCGATTGCTGTACCCATAATGTCAGAGATTGCTTCATTCAGGCCGCCTGACTCACCGCGGTAGATAAGTCCAGCGGTACGTTCCGTAAGACCGTGAGTGATCTCATGACCAGCGACATCAATAGAAGCCAGTGGCGAGAAGGTACGGCCATCACCATCACCATAACTCATCTGTTGACCATCCCAGAAGGCATTATTGTAATTGTTCTGTATATGCACATTAGAGATAAGGGCAGCGCCATTACCATCAATAGAGTTACGGCCCAAGACATTCTTATAGAAATCCCAAGTCTGTTGCATACCATAATGAGCGTCAACGGCGACTCGGTTGCGAGTTGGATCGCCTGTTCCAGTCCAATTATTGTCATTGTCATTAATTGCTACGCCGGGACCGCTAGTGCGGTTCTGTGCGTCCAGCGTACGTGAGTTGCCACGTGTCTCATCGGTCATAGTGTAACTGCCATCAGCATTACGTTTGGTTTGGAAGGTGATATCACCACTATATAGAGAACTGCCTCTACCCTCACCAGTTGGCGGTGGCGGTGGTGGCGGAGTACCTCCCCCCTTCTTTTTGATGTTTAGACCCCAAGATTTAAGGGTTCCTTCATCAGCGCGTGCAGTATCCTGTACAACCAATTTCCAGTCGCCGCGAATCTGCTCACCAACAAAATCAGTCGGCTCAACTTCAAATGTTAGATTATCGGCACTACCGCCAGTGCGGTTATGCAATGTCGCTTCTTTGCCAGATGGGGAGACCAACTTCACCAGTAGATCGCCACGGTAAGTATGGCCAATATCAACGTTGACTTTAAGATTTTCAACCTCACCATCGTTGTCTATACGGATTGTTGAGGTGGTTGTCTGTAGATCGCGAATAGCAGCATTTGGGGTCTCAGTTTTGGTAATAACATCTGGGGTTGGTGGCGGTGTTTTAGGTTCACCAGTAATGGCAAGTTTCCAAGCTTTCAGTGTGCCAGAATCTTGGGCAGCCTTATCCTCGACAATCAATGACCACTGGCCTTTGCTGTTTAAGCCATTGAAGTCGGCTGGATTGGCTTCCAGCACCAGATTATCGGCTGAACCCCCAGTGCGATTATGCAAGGTAATCTCTTTACCTTCTGGAGAGCGTAGTTTCACCAGCAGATCGCCACGATAAGTATGGCCAATATCGACATTCACCTTTAAGCCACTGATCTTAACATCATCGCTAATATCGATAGTTGAAGTAGTCGCTTGGAAATCACGTATAGGAGCGTTTGGCGTTGCTGAACCATTTACTGTCACTGCTGTTGCCAGGGCGTTCTGAGCGCCACGCACACGATCAAGTAGCGAACCAGTACCAACTCGACGTTGTGGTGGCTGATTACCACCAGGCATAACACGAGTACGTGGTTGGTTGTTAGCAGCACGCCCAGCCGTGTCATCGCGTAGCCAGGGCGGTACAATACCACTATTGCCATTAGGGGCAAGATTATTTGTTGTGGTTGGCGTAGTGTTACGGCTACCACTCTGATTAGGGTTCTGTGCCAACATCATTGCTTTGCAATGTGGGCAGAAGACTGGCAGGGCATTAAAATGATCGATCATCTGGCCAGTGTTGGCATCAATAAAATAGTTCATCTTGGAGGGATTCTCACCCGAGAGATTGGTCATTTGCACATGATAAGCAAGCTTATATTCGCCATCTGTGGTGGGATAGATGAGCAGTTCTGCCTGTGGTGGTACGGTCGGTTCGCCAACAAAGAGACCACCAGCAACACGTAGCGCATCATCGCTGGTAATGTTTGGCCGAGTGCTGAAATTACGTGCGGAGATGGTCTGGCCAGTCTCCCCAGAAACACTACGTACATTACCATCTTGACCTAAATGAGTAACAACCTGTTGACCGTAGACTTTTAGACCATTGTAGACTCGGTCCATACGAACATGCATCATGCCTAGTTCATCACGATCAACAGAACGCGCAACCAATTCTCGGCTGGGATCATTGATACCACTGACGCGGTCTGGCCCACGTAGATGATTGAGGCTGGTATCGATAGCGCTTTGTGCTAGGGTTTCTCTGAGCGACAATGGACCAACATTCCGGTTAGCCTCACCAGACGTCGTCCCTTGTGGTGCGGAAATACTGTCAGGGCCAACAGTACGATTGATATCGGCAATTGGATCGCCAACTACCGCGTTATCTTGGTTATTTAACCTGCTTACTGGCATGACTTGCTCCTTAATGATTTTTTTTCCTAGATTGTTTGCCGACACACGGCGCGATTAAGTGCGGTATAGTTGCGTGAATGAATACTCATTCAGTCAGTTAAATTATCGGGGATAGGGGGAAAATGTTGTCTAAAATTGGCAAATAATTTTCAGGAAAGCTTAGCAATTGAGCCGCAACATTAGGGATAGATTTTAGTTTGGAGGTGGTAGCGGTTTTAGTTCCGAATAAGTAGCAATATGTTCTAGGCGCAAGGGAACGCCCAATTCAAATGTATTACATTGAAGTTCTTGAGAGATTACGGTAGGAAGCGAGTGCTTATCCCAATCATCATAAGAGATTGCCAGTGAAACATTGCCATAGCGGCCAATCGCACCAATCCTAAGCTCTGCACGCAGGGGAATATGTTGTTCTTCATCAATCCATAGGACGCATTGTTCAACAGGGAAGCGGCCAGGGCGAAAGCGTAGTTCCATCTTAATAGTGCGATGGTTTTTGATCTTTTCATGGCCTATCTGTTTATATCCATTCACATATTCGCTAGTGACAAAGTTAAGTAGGGCAGTCTGTAGCGTAGCAACCGTGGGCAATGTCTCCTGAATTGCCGCGATATCAAACTTTTTCAGAATTGCCGCCGATCCATATCGTCTATTATTGGTCGATTGCAGAAACTTACGTTCTGGCGGTTGACCAGGTCGGATCGTGACAGAATAGTCAGCCGATTGGCGAAAATCGACATTACGGTTAGTTCTATCCTCAACTACAACCGCAGCCAGCCGGAAGGAGACACGTTCCTTGAACTCTATTGCCCGACAACTCTCCTGCAGTGTCTTAGTAGCACGAAAGATATCTCTTAGCAGGGTTGTTTCTGCTGATGGAGGAGGTGGCAATTGGGCTAGTTGGCCAGTTGCCAATGTGACAAATAGGACACTGAGGATGAAAGCGGCGAAGATCTGCAGCAGCTTGCTCTTATCCATTTTGAAAAATCCTTTCCGGCGAATCTCTTGGCAACAAAGATGTCTATTCCGGCATGAACGGTTCCCAGTACCTATTTATTAGTTAGGTCTTTATCGATAAAAGTATTTTATCAGAACTGCTTTTAAGAAGGGAGTCAGCCGTTGCGAAAACATTAGGATGCTAGTTCTAGTTGATCTGTATAAAGGTTAATGTTGTAATGGCTAATTAACGTGGAAGCAAACCTTAGAGGTAAGGTGGCAATAGAAAGTGACTCCTGTACAGAGCAGATTCAAGAAGAGATTTAAGCTCTGGTTCTTTGAAGGTATTAAGGAGTCAACCAAGAAATCGACCGAAGCACATCATACCGCGCCTTGGTGGAAGGTTATGTGTTTGACGGGTGTCGATTACTTCTCCACACTTGGATATCAGCCTGGTATTGCATTTCTTGCTGCTGGTCTGCTCTCGCCTTTGGCTACCCTGATTCTAGTGATTCTTACGCTGGTAGGCGCATTGCCTATCTATAGTCGAGTGGCGACTGAGAGTCCTCATGGTCAAGGTAGTATTTCGATGTTGGAGGATCTTTTACCACGCTGGCGTGGCAAAGCATTGGTACTCTGTCTGCTAGGTTTTGCTGCTACCGATTTCATTATTACCATCACTCTTTCTGCTGCTGATGCCACTGCCCATATAGTTGAGAACCCACTCTTGCCACATTGGCTAGAGAATCATAGGGTTGGTTTGACATTACTGTTAATCGCTCTGTTAGGAGGGATCTTCTTAAAAGGTTTCCGGGAGGCGATTGGTGTGGCAGTCTTTCTTGTTTTCACTTATCTAGTTCTCAACTCAGTTGTCGTGGCGGTTGGTATCTACCATATCTTTCAACATCCTGATACGCTCTCTACTTGGAAGACAGGACTTTTCACCCAACATAGTTCAGCTCTGAGTATGATTGGTGCATCATTACTGCTTTTTCCCAAACTTGCGCTAGGTCTGTCCGGTTTTGAGACTGGTGTAGCAGTAATGCCATTAGTACGTGGTGATGAGCGTGATACCCATGACGCTCCAGCGGGCCGTATACGTGGGACGCGTCTGTTACTACGTACTGCCGCATTGATTATGAGTGTATTGTTAATCTGTAGCAGTCTGGTAACAACACTATTGATTGCGCCTGCACTATTCCAAAAGGGTGGTCAAGCCAATGGACGTGCGCTTGCCTATCTTGCCCATAGTTACCTAGGAGGTGGTTTTGGCACCGTTTATGACTTAAGCACAATCTCCATTCTCTGGTTTGCAGGAGCTTCAGCAATGGCAGGGCTACTCAATCTTGTACCACGTTACCTGCCACGTTATGGTATGGCACCAGAATGGGCAAAAGCCTCCCGTCCATTAGTAGTCTTCTTTACTGCAGTTGGATTTGTTGTAACAATTCTCTTTGATGCCGATGTTGATGCCCAAGGAGGTGCCTATGCTACTGGTGTGCTTGTACTAATGACATCAGCTGCATTGGCCGTTACACTCTCAGTTTGGCAGGGCAGTTGGCTACGCCGGCTTGCCTTCCTTTTCATCACCCTAGTCTTTGGCTATACCACCGGGCAAAATATCCATGAGCGCCCAGAAGGTATTAAGATTGCTTCTTTCTTTATTGGTACAATTCTTGTCACCTCACTAGTATCACGTGCCTTACGTTCAACAGAACTACGTATACAGAAAGTGGTATTGGATGATGTTGCGCAACGTTTTGTGAAAGAGTCAGGAAAAGAGTCGCTACGTATTATTGCGCACCGGCCAGGTGGCACCACTTATGAGCGTAAAGAGAAAGAAGCGCGTGAAGCCCATAACATCCCTGATGGGCAACTTATCTTTCTTGAAATTAAGCCTGGTGATGCTTCCGAGTTTACCGATGATGTTCTGGAAGTGCGAGGTGTACAGAATGGGCGCTATCGTGTGTTACAATGTGAAAGCCCTGCGGTGCCAAACGCGATTGCTGCCCTATTACTACATCTGCGTGATCGCACACATCAACAGCCGCATATCTACTTTGGCTGGACAGAAGGCAATCCAATTACCTATATGTTAAAATATCTCGCTTTTGGTGAGGGAGATACTGCTCCGGTGACACGCGAGGTGTTACGTCAAGCTGAGTCTGATCCTAAACGCCGTCCGCGTGTGCATGTTGGTTGATTCTTAGTCACCTTTTTACTACTTACTACTACGCTTGATAATTAAAGATAGTTATTGAATTGATGGAGTATTATATGAGTTATAAAGATTGTTCACAATGGAATGAGAAAAAATTTGTTAAGTACTGTCAGGGTGAACTATCAACACAGCAGGAGGCTGAGTTTACTGCACACTTAGATTTATGTACAAGATGTCGTAAATCTGCTAATTATGCTTGGGAGATTATATTAGATTCTCAGCTAACAGACGATAATAGCAGATCAGAGAGAGACCAAGAGGATATCGATATAGAGAGATTTCTTCGTAGCCCTCGTTGGCAAGAGGAAAAAGAGAAGATAGT
>JBFLVQ010000580.1:0-6186 GCA_040758525.1 Acidobacteriota bacterium | reverse complement strand
TGTTGTCGTTAATGGTCCTAATGGTGGTCAGCATGTCTTTGGAAAAAATAGTAATGGTGATCTGATCCACTTCTACTGGTCACAACAGAATGGTTGGGCCGCCGAGAACCTCACGACTGGATATGCCAATATTGGAACAAGCTACAGAATCAGTGGCAATCCAGTAGTGATCAATGGTCCCAATGATGGACAGCATGTTTTTGGAAGAAATATCAATGGTGATCTAATCCACTATTACTGGTCACGACAAGCCGGTTGGGCCGCCGAGAACCTTACGACTGGATATGCAAATATTGGAACAAACTTTCGTATTTCACAAGATCCTGTAGTAGTCTTGGGGCCTGGTGCTGCACACCATGTTTTCAGCCGTAATTCCAATGGTGATCTGATCCAGTACTACTGGTTTCCACAACCTGGTTGGGCAGCAGAAAATTTGACTCAATATGCCAATATCGGAACAAGTTTCCGCATCGGAGCTAATGGTAATCTAACAGTAGTGAATGGACCAGGTAATTCACAACATGTCTATGGAAGTAATTCAGCTAAAGATCTGATCCATTATTACAATACACCACAACAAGGTTGGGCTGCCGAGAACTTGACAACTAGGTTTGCCAATACAGGAACATTCCGTGTTAGTGACTATGGGCTAGGAGTAATAAATGGCCCTGGGACAACACATCATGTCTTTGCCTTGGCGCCTGCTAACTTGTTTTCCAATGCCGATGTTGTGCATTTCTGGGCCTTCGGCGGCCCTTCTATACGTTCTTGGCATAATGACCAGGACTATCGTCGCTGGGCATCAGGAGCAATACATGATTTCGACTATGAGCCAGAAAATGCTGACGATGCTAATGCTACATCTATTTGGGGAATTCCTTTCGCACAAGACATTGTTAATATGAAATGCCCTGTCTTTGACGATAATCCAGCTAGCCGCGCTGGCACTATGCTCCACGAGGCAACTCATATAATCTACTATGAAGGTCATCAGTCGGTTGCTCCTTGTCCAGATGACTGTGCCGATAATTGGTACTCTCATGGTGTGCTGGACTATCCTTGGGGAACTTTAGATCCAGATCATCACAAACATTCGATGAACCAGATAAAGATCGAATTTCTTAGCGATGTAAGTGAGTTTTCTGAATCTTGGGTGCCTTTCTCGGTCTATGGCGATGCTTGTTCAGATGCGAATCAGTTGATGAATGGTAGAATAATTAATCCGCCTGGCTGGATGTGTGGCAATCCTCGCCCTTTCTAAAGTAGAAAAATTGTAATAAAGAAGAGAGCGTAGATACTTGGTTCTATCTATGTTCTCTTTTCTATTTTAAATCGACACAGCATCAAATTGTTGATCCTAAAAAGAATCTCGTTATATTATGACTAGCTTCACAGAAAAGTCATCGTCCCGTCTTCCACCAGTTAAATGAGGTAGCAGCATGAAAAGTTATCGTAAAGAACTCTGGTTTAATATTCCCGAACGGGTTGGATTTATCAATATCACTCCACAAGTACGAACTTGCCTTGAAGAGAGTGGCGTACGTGAAGGATTGGTACTTGTTAATGCTATGCATATCACCGCTTCTGTCTTCATTAATGATGATGAAGCAGGATTGCACCATGATTACCGTAAATGGTTAGAGGAGCTTGCTCCTCATGAACCTATCTCACAGTATCGTCATAATGATACTGGCGAAGACAATGCTGATGCCCATCTCAAGCGACAAGTAATGGGTCGTGAAGTTGTTGTTGCAATCACAAATGGCCAGCTAGACTTTGGTCCTTGGGAACAGATCTTCTATGGTGAGTTTGATGGTCAGCGCAAAAAGAGAGTGCTAGTAAAAATAATTGGAGAATAAGAGGAGGCTGTAGCAGCCTCCTCGATCATTATTGTACGGGAGCAAGTTCTATTACTTTTATTGTTGCATCTGATACTGCCTTTTTGCTGAAAGGAAAGACACGTGGCGTAACATTACGCCAATCATTAAGTTGATCTTTCCAGTGTGGGCTGGCTGGATCACCAGATTGGCCAAGCCCTATACCTTGCTGATATTTTTCCCAATCAGAGAGGTCGGCAATAAGACGCATAGACACATTAGCACCTACATTGACAGTAGCAAGATCACTAGGGCTACCATTTTGTGGGAATGGTTCAATGACAAATGGTTGTGCATTAAATGGCTCTCTTGCTAACTGATGAGGAAATCTTACTTGTGCGCGTGCTCCCCAGACCCATTTTGTCTCATCTGGACCATAGCGGCTGGTTAGCCGTGCGCGTGCTTCCTGATAAGATTTGACAAGTAGTTCAGGATAACTCTTAACTTCTGAAGGCAGCCAAGCTGGTGACCTTTTCTCTAGTACCCAATCCAAGAGTGTGCCTCGGTTAGCCCAACGATAAGCCTTTGCACGTTCTTCGCCTAATGCTGCTTTAAGTATCTGCTCGCTCAAGACTGTGCGTATTTCACTGAGTATAAGTGCTTGACGCGAGTCTGCGGTAATACGTCCGTCCCATCCATCAAACAATCGAACCAATTCATCCCATTTCTGATCGCTATTCTTAAGATTAAAGTCTCGCGAAAACTCAGCCAGTGTATGTGAGAAGTTTGCTGCTGGGATTGCCTGGACATCGCTTAAAATAGCACGAAAATCATCGATAGAGAGTTTTGGTTTTGCCGTTAATAGATCATAAATACGGCGCGCACGATAAGGCGCAGCCCATTCATGGGTCAGATGGTGTGGATAGTCCAATCCCACTATACGATTGTTGGCAGTGGTAATAATCCCAGAAGCAGGATTGTAGACATGTGGCAGTTCGTAGAAGGGAATATAACCGGTCCATTCGCCCGTATCTGTCGAACCATTGTAAGGTAGGCTGCCATTGCCACTTTTCCTTATTGGAATCAGGCCAGCCCCATAATATCCAATATTTCCTTTTACATCTGCATAAATAAAGTTTTGTGTAGGGCCAGGGTAACGACTTAATCCTTCACAAAACTGTTGCCAGTTTTCTGCACGATTAATGTAATAGAAGGCTTGTGTGTCATCGATCTTGCTATCAAGTGCGGTCCAACGTAAGGCATAGCGTTGCTCGCCTTGTGTGAGAATAATTGGACCATGACGAGTCACCGTCACATCAAATGCCACCGTGTCAGCAGAGAGGTCGCGTAGGCTTTTACGTACTTTGATCTCTTCATGACGTATCTCTGCTTCCATCCATCCCGTCGGTGTCTTATATTGGCGGGGGTTCTCTTTATTGAAAGTCTCTAGATAGAGATCCTGCACATCTGGACCCAAGTTGGTTATCCCCCAAACAATATTTTCGTTATGCCCAATAATTATACCTGGTAGTCCCGCTGCAGTGACGCCCATAACATTTATCCCGGGGCCATTGAGATGTGTCATATACCAGATTGAAGGCGCCGTTGGCTCTAGATGTGGATCGTTAGCAAGTAGTGGCTTACCGGTGACAGTATGTTGTCCATTAACCACCCAATTGTTACTGGCGGCGCGCTCTTGTGCATAGAAACCGATCTGTTCTTGAACCTCTTCTATTGCTCTAGTAATACGCATTGCTTCACTGAGTAGCTTATTACTAACCGGTGCAGTTACTGGCACAGGGTTGGTTGCAGCCGTTTTCGGAGTTACTTTCTTATCGCTACCAACTATTACAACATCAATTGGAGAAATGGATGGGAGCAGTTGTGCACGTTTCTCTTCAGGTAGATCGTTGAATGAGGCACGCATCAGATCTTTCTGCCAAGTGGTTGAGAGTGTCTCGGCAAAGTTCTTAACAATGACCATTGAATCGGTCACCTTCCAGGGTTGCGGCCGGTATTGTAGCAGGCGGAATTCTGGTGGTAGGTTATTTTCATTCCTAGATTCTATAAAAGCATTGACACCACGTGTGTATGCTTCGAAAGAGGTACGTATAGGTGGTGAGAGTTTCTCTACCAAAGTATCTGCCATTCTACTAAATCCATAGGTGCGGTGGATTTTATCTATTTCCAATAATGGGTTGCCAAAGATCTCGGCAAGTTCGCCACGCGCAACACGACGGAACAGATCCATCTGCCATAAACGATCGCTGGCTGTTACATAGCCTTGGAGAAAATATAGATCCTGATCATTAGTTGCCTCGATATGTGGTATACCACGCTCATCATAACGCACTGTCGCGGGACTACCTAATCCCTTGAGCGTGAGCCGCACAGTATCTGCCGATACTACAGACCATCGCCCTATTTTGCTGCGATCTACCGGCAACGGTGCTGATAAACAACCTAACAGCGATACCACCATTAATGCTGCATAAATACGCCTTATCATATCGATCTTCTCCCTAATAGGATTTGCGGATCCGATGAAGAAGATTATAACCGTACTAGCAGTAATCGGCACAAAAAGGAGCAGGTATTCTACCGGCACCAATATTTCCTCTTGCGCTAGACTACTTAGCCGCGTCGATCTTGTGTAAGCTTGAGGCGATAATCACTTCCACAGATAAAGACACGCTTGGTCATTTCACATAGACGCGAGTTGATACGTTCGCCTATACGATCAGTGATCAGACCGGTGTCAAAATAGTTCTCTCCATCCGAGTAGTTGGTGGTAATAAGTGTAATGGTTTTGCGGCTATGACGTACTCTAATAAGATGGCCAATTACTTCGAGAATTGCTGGTGGTGGTGTTACACAACCTAGGTCATCGATAAGCAATAGTGGCACTTCTGCGAAGTGGCGCACACTGGCCAAGCGACAACTCTCTTGGTAATGGTTATAGTAAGCTTCTAGTTCTTCTACTAATGCACCATAATCAAGAAAGAGGCCACGCACTTTGTAGGTAACAATCAGTTCCTTTAAAAGCGCGATCGCCAGGTGTGTCTTACCCACACCAGGCCGTCCCATATAGAATAGCCCTCGATCTGTAACAGGGAAATTCTTAACCAGATATTTGCCATCCAGCATGGCATTAGCTTGGGAAAGAAATTCTGGAGAACTTTGATGCCCTTGTGGGTAATAGTTCTCTAGCAAACAATGGTGATAAGCGACTGGAATGGCTGCTTTCTCCAACAGTTCTAGCGCTTGGTCGTCAACTGTGCTCCGCTCTGTTTCCCGCCGAGCTTTTGCTTGCAACATTTTTAATCAGCCTCCGATACCGTGCGCCACGCCCGGTCTACTAGTCCGTTGCTGTTATTTGTGTTATTGTGATTTGCCAGTACAATATTTTGTGGTAATATAGTGCAAGTATCAAGGAAATGCAAGCCTGAGGCGTTAAATCAATGGATATAAGTTAGAAAGGCGGGGCGAGTCTTTATGCAGGTCGAGAGGACTTGGACGATTACCTTTGACGGGCGCGAACAGGAACAATTACAGGCAGAGGTGGCATCGCTAGATCTGCCTACAGATTTGGGTCGGCCACTAATGCTACGCATCATTGGTGCCTCACAAATTACCCTACCAGGGCGTGCCATCGAGCGAGTCGTGGTAGAACTGGATATCGCACGCGCTAACTATTTAGCTCGTAACCGTTCGTTGTTAGATTATCGTCGTCAATATCCCACCGTTGAGGCTTTCTACGAACAGTTGGATGCTATTATCAATAAACCACGTCGCCGTAGCGCTTGAAAGGCTGATCAAATTCTTATTTATCGCATTGGAACGAATCACGAATCTCTCGTAATTGTCTCCATAAATCTGATTCTGTCGATTTTGGCGAGACAAGGAAAAAGATGCAAGTATGGTTAGATTTGTTGCAGTGCCTAGCGGAGATCTCTAAATTTAGCGACAATAGATTACCGGAATTAAACGGATCATAAGTCTCAACTACTGCATTGTATTGTTGTGTCTGTGATTTTGTTGTGGCTGCTTGCACAGTAGCATGTACCTTACTAAGATCGAGATTTAGCCCACGCGATCTACCTACTGCATTACATAATCCCTTGAAATAGCTGACCAGATCTTTTTCCAGCTCTACGGAAGTAATCTCCGGTTTGCCTTCTAGCCACCAAAAAAAGGTATAAGTAAAATAGGAATCCGATTTAACATTGAACATCCCTGGAGCGAATCGCAACTCTTCAAAGCCTTGGTATTTAATTTCAGGGGCAAAATCAAGAGGGAAAGCTATACGTTCACTCCGCCAATCTTTTGGTGCTGTAAAAATGAATGGGTCATTAGTAGCGCCTGCGCC
>JBFLVQ010000579.1:0-6216 GCA_040758525.1 Acidobacteriota bacterium | reverse complement strand
CTCACCAATACGTACGTGGAATATCACTGTAATTACTATTTCATTAGGAGCAACAATCTGCAGCAATTGTGGACAAGTCTCACATCCAGCAATTTGGAAATCTACATCCAGGATTGGCTTCCAAGCTTCTTGTAGAGATTCAATAATGACTTTAAGAAAACCTTCTAGAATATTCTTCTCGATCTCGGTCAAAGCGCGTGGGTAGGCAAGTGAATGGCCAGGACCACCTAATTGACGATCTATTATTGGAAAGGCTATGGAAGGACTCACTTGTAGAACCGATGCACCCTCAAGTGGCGGCATCGCGACAGTGAACATAACATTGGGATCCGTGAGACCATATAGGTATTCAACATAGGTCTGTTGTTCAATAGAGATAAGTGCAACCTCTGAAATAGCGCGTAGTAGAATAGGCAGACTCGATGAGACATTACGTGCAAAGGTATCGTGTAAGAGATATAGAGAACGTACCTGCTCTTTTGACACACGATCTGGACGACGAAAATTATAAGGTACTACACGTGAACGTTTCTCTGCATTTGCCGCTGCTGTGGTCGATTCGCCTTTGCTGGGTCGTTTTGACTTTATCTCCAACAATGCGGAAAGCTCTTCTTCTGTCAAAAGATCATGCGACGAATTGCCTGCTTTTAATGAGCTCTCTGACACGATTGCAGCCTCCTTCAATTATTAGCAGCATTAACCTGATCGGGTGTCAATGCGGTACGCAAGCGTAATATTGCTTTGGTATGGAGTTGAGACACACGTGATTCAGTAATATTGAGCACGCTGCCAATCTCTTTCATAGTTAATTCTTCGACATAATAGAGCGCAATTACTTGACGTTCGCGCTCGGGCAGGCGTTCTACTGCACCAATCAATCGTTCACGCATCTCATTACGTTCATATAAAGCAGAAGGTATATAAGCCAAGTCATCCTGTATCTGCTTAGCTAATGAGACGCCATCCTTTTCATCTTCACTATCAAGTGTAGTAACCGTAAGACCACGTAATTCGCCTAGTAATAGATGGAATTCTGATAAGGGCAGATTGAGCGCAGCCGCTACCTCTTCTTCACTAGCAGGTCGGCCATACTGCTGTTCCAATTGTGCATATGCAGCAGAAACCTCACGTGCACGCCGACGCAGTGCACGTGGTACCCAATCCATTTCACGTAGGCTATCTAATATCGCGCCTCGTATACGCGCTTCGGCATAGGTTTTGAAGAGTACTCCCCGTGTGGGATCAAACCTATCGACCGCATCAAGTAAGCCTAGAATACCTGCTCCAACAAGATCGCCTAGATCAATTGCGAATGGTATTCTTGCTGCGATCCGCTCAGCGATATATTTTATTTGTGGCAAATGTGCCTCAATAAGAGTATCTCGCTCAGCATTGGCAGTGCTCGTGTAGAAAGTATTGTAAGAATTAATGAGCCCAATCTTTGACATAGAGATCCCAAAAGAAAAATTTGCCCTTTCAGTATTTCATCTTCGCGAGCGAGCGCCAGAAAGAGTGTTCTGACTTATCAGCCTGATTTGGCAAATTATCGATATGTTCAGCAATCAAGCGAATGGAACGACTGGCGGGAGAGTGCGGGGCAAATTCGACAACGGGTACCTGTTCGCGCACGGCTTTTACCAGTTCGCCATCATGCATTATGGCGCCAAGAAACTCGATCGGGTGATTGAGAAAACGTCCTGTCGTAGCACGTAACTGATCAAACGCCTGTTCCGCATCACTCAGACCAATCACACCATTGACAACAATACCGATCGGTTTGGCAGGAGAATGTTTATGCAATGCCTTTATTGTGGCATAACTATCTATTATTGCGGTAGGCTCTGGCATAGTGACAACAATCACTTCTGAAGCTGCACAAAGAATACCCATTACATTGCTGGCAATTCCTGCAGCAGTATCTATAAAGAGATAGTTGGAAGACATATCCAATGCTTCTAGATCAGTAATAATCTGATCATGTTGACTGTGAGAGAGTGCGGTTAATTCTTCCATCCCACTGCTGCCTGGTATCAGCTTTACTCCTTGGGCAACCTGTATAACAATTTCATTAAATGAGCGTTCACCAGAAAGAACATGACCAATATGGTAAGCAGGATTTATCCCTAGCAGCACATCGACATTAGCCAGTGCTAGATCAGCATCAAGTATAGTCACAGATTTACCTCGCGCTGCCAGCGCCAATGTGACATTAACAACAAAGTTGGTCTTGCCTACACCACCTTTACCGCTAGTGACGGCAATTGTACGCGTACGCGGCAATGGCTTAGGCGGTTTGCTATATCCGCTCTTAAGCGGAAGGCATTGTGGCGCAGTGGTCAGACTCAAAGAAGGGATCGGCGTTCTATCTCGCATTAGTACTAACCTTTCATGCTGCTTCGGCCAACGAAGTGGCGCGTAGAATACGAGCAGTCAACGTAGTTGCGGTAGCAGACTCTAAATCTTCCGGCACACGTTGTCCTGAACATAGGTAAACAAGTGGCAACCCTGCATCCTGTGCGATCGTTACAACCGCGCCTGGACGCGCTGTTTCATCTAGTTTGGTAAATACAAGTTGATCGGCGCCATAGCAGGAGAATTTCTTTACGGCAATCTGTGCATCGAGTGGATGTGTGGTTGCTTGCAATACTAAACACTTGAGTAGATCGCAGGCGCCGCGTAAATAATCTGCTAACTCTAACTGATCAGCAATGTCGTGAGGGCTACGGCCAGCCGTATCAACAAATATTGTTGCTTGACCAGCAAAGCGGCGTGTTAGTGCGTCCAACTCGATTACAGATCTAGCTACATGGCAACCGGCGCCAATCAGTTCAGCATAAGTCTTGAGCTGTTCAACGGCAGCAATACGATAGGTATCTAGCGTAATCAGTTCGACACGTTGTCGCGCTCGCAATGCCGCAAAGGCAGCTAATTTAGCAATTGTAGTGGTCTTGCCTACGCCAGTCGGACCTATGAACACGGTCGCAACTGGGGCACCAGGAGTATCGGGTTTAATGGCCAGTTGATCTTCGGCAAAGCAGAGTCGTGTATTAAGAAATTGGCTTAAGGCACAATGGGCAGCCTGTTCCTTGTTGCGGAAACCATTAAATCTATCAGCAAGCTTAATGGCTAATTGTATCGCCTGCTTTGACTGTTCTGGAGCAAGCCCTGTCTTTACTAGATCCAGATATGCTTCGTAATAAGGTGAATCATAAATCTCTGGATCGCTATCAAAAGAGCTGGTACGGGTTTGGCTGATAGGGAGGCGGTCTTGCATAGAGATTGAGAATTTGAGTTCTCGCAGTTCTGCACGCAAGCGTGCCAGTTCTCCTACCACCGAACCAGTATGAGCAATAGTCTGATCATTATTGCTTGCTATTGTGCTGCGAGAGGTAGGAGCCGTTCTGTTACCTAGAGCAACCTGCGGAGTAGTTGCAGCCGCTTCAATATTACGAGGCAGCTCTGTTGTTGAACGGCGTGTAGGTGTATCTGAGTTAGTAACTACACCTGAGTAAGCACGAGCAGCCAGACGACCATTTAAGGCTGATCCTGTCTGTGAAGTCGCACTATCGGTCTTATTAGCAGTCTGGTGCGGCTTTTTCGCACTAGCAGCGGGATTAGCAGCGGCACGTACTTCGATCAACTCGCGTGTGCCAACTCCCCATAATCCTCCTGTGCGCACCTTCTGATGTCCTAGCACTAACGCGCTCTCACCCAATTCATGTTTGATCTTCTCTAGCGCCTCGCGCATGGTAGTAGCTCGGTATACCTTTTCATTATTCATAATTGGTATTCCATCTATCTTAATAGTTAAACAACTTAAATCGCGTTTACTCCAGTTTGTGATGAGAAAGTGCAAGCTGTGTGCCGCAAGCCGCTAATGGAAAATGGCGATCTTGCCGAAAAGCGATCTGGAGAAAAGGGTATTGTCTATGGTTGCTAAGATATTGTCGGCGACAGGCTTGGCTCTGGTTGATATTTTATTGGCTCTTCCTGCAGCAAGAAATCTAGCTAATGACAATAGTAATTGAGGGTTTTTACGTCAAGACATTGACAGGGAGCGTCAGGCTTTCGGCATCTATGCCTACTAGTAATTTTTCTAAATTTATCAAACCCTATTATTCATCCGCTATTTATGTAATCAAGGTAGTCTATCATACTATGGTATATGGCTTGCTTGAATGAACAGCTCATAGTTAGAAAACAGAAGGTACATATTCAATGAACATCTGTGAAAAAATAGTTTCTATATTTGCTGATACTGCTTCATTGGAAGTAATTGCCGAGGTGGGCGTGACTCCTAGTGATAATGGTGAGCTACTGGCTTTGGCAGCTTCACTACAACGTAAACGGCTGAGCTTAGAAGATCAGACTAATACCGTACGCGAAGCTTTGGCACAAGGAGACGATCAACGTGCACTAGCGTTGCTGCTAAAAACTGAGAAGACAGCATTGCTAGAACTGTTATTAGCTATGCAAGCATCCTCTAGTTATATGCAGCAACAGATTGCTCACATGAAACAACAGCTCGCCAATATAGATGTGATAAACCGGCGTTTCTTAGAGCAACAGATGAGTTCGAATAATCGACGTACTAGTACCGGAACCCTCTTGCAACAGGAGTTTCACAGTCTGTTGTTATTAGATCGTCATGAAGTATTAGCAATAATACATGAAAAGATCGCCAATGCTGCCCAACATCATAACTTTAATCTTACCAATCTCTATATAGCCAGTTGCCAGTTACACGAGTCGCTCGATGAGCAGAAGGTTATCGAGAGCATTTTTGAAATAGTTCACAACTTCATAGGTTCCGAAGAGGTTGCCATCTTTAGGATGAATGATGACCGTTCGGCACTTACACTACTGGCTGGCCATGGTATTGATGTGAAGCTCTATCAGCAGATCCCTTTAGGCACAGGTCTGATTGGCAATGTTGCGGCGCAAGCAGAGGCCTACTTTCTTGGTCAGCCGGATGATGCTAGGTTGCCTAGCGAGGCATATCTATCTGCTTGTATACCATTGATTATCTTTGATCAGGTGATTGGTGCCATCGCGATCTTCCAGTTACTTTCGCAAAAGGCCCTCTTCGAGGAGCTAGATCATCAGTTATTCACACTCTTGTCAACACATGCCTCAATAGCCTTTTATGGTGCTGAGTTACATGCCAAGGCAATGGCAGCACAATTGCAGTCATCGCCTGTCTCTTAAGGAGTCTTCATGGAGAAATCGGATAACATTTTGTTAGCAGATAATCACGCTACGATAAACAATATGACAGTAACATCCGAACCCCCTGATTTGGCCCAGGAGGTAAAAGGATTTCAGTCTTTCACCGCTGAGCTAGCAAAAGAGCGATTAAAGATAGAACAGCAACTAGCGCGTAATCAGAACTCACTGCAGCTTAATAAAGAGTTACAGTTAGAGATTTCGCAATTAAAAGATGAGATTAGCCAATTGCAAGAACAAATTCCTGCCCTTGAGAAAGATCTTGCCTTACATCGCCGTGCTTATGAGCGTATGCGACCACAGGTATTAGCTGTGGAGATGGAAAATGAGAGCTTCAAGCAGAGTTATGGCGAGATCAACAAGGAGAATGTGCGTCTGGCCAATCTTTATATGATAGGTTATCGATTACATGAGTCTTTAGACTTGTCAGAAGTCTTTACCATTATCTATGAGACAATACATAGTCAGGTTGGTTGTCAACAGATGATCATCTCGGAGCTTAGTGCGGACAATTTATCACTATCATTAATGTGGTTTAGTGGTATTGATCCCACTCCTTATCATACTATCAGCCTTGGTACAGGTCTGATCACACAGGCAGTAAAAGCAGGAAGAACCTATTTAGCTGAACAGGCCGGGGCAGCAGTAAGATTACCCGAAGAAGCTAATGTGACCGCTTGTATTCCATTAAAACTGATGCAATCAGTCATTGGCGCACTAATACTATTTCAGCAACCATCAGAAAAACCTGCTTTCACATCGGTAGATGAGGAGCTATTCGAGCTATTATCTATACATGCCGCAATCGCTATTCACTGCGCACAATTGTATACCAGAGCAAATCGAAGGGCAGTTATAGAGTAGTAGAGAACCAGCAAGAATAGAGAAAATAAAAAGAGACCGAATTGGTCTCTTTATTTTTCTCTTTTCGTTATAGTACGGTTAGTGAGAAAAGCCCGCAGGACATATATCTATATAATGGAATTATCA
>JBFLVQ010000578.1:0-6223 GCA_040758525.1 Acidobacteriota bacterium | reverse complement strand
CAACAATCATCAAAGCAGATATTTTCTCAGCATAAATGGTGGGATAGTGGTAAAGGTTGGAAAAATCATCTCAATAATTTGAGATTGATTATTCAACCTTTTGTTTATTTATGTTTGATTAGTCCTTATAATTTCTCCACACCATAACTATAGATTTATGCTCAACGAAGGGAGGTATCACCACAGAGATTCAAGAGAAAGAGAAAAGAGAATCTTTAAAACTCTGCGGCCCTCTGCGTCTCTGCGGTGATACCTCTCTCTTATTTCCATTCTCTTTTTCCAAGAAATGTAAGGGTCAGATAGGTTATTGTACAACCACTTGACCCTCAGGGGGAAGAACCAGTTGACCATTATTGAAAAAAAGCCATTGCTCAGACTGAGCAAAAATAGAGATAAGAGAGTCTTTGGGCAAATCAACTTTGATAGGTTAGCGTTGAAAAAGGATGAAGCCGCTGGCTTTAACTTTACCTAAGCCGAGAGAGCGTTGGCGTTTTGGTTTGGCGGCAGTAAGCAATAGGGGGTCTTGAAAGAGAAACAGAATCTGATCGGTTAACTATTTGACTTCGATGATATCGCCTTTTACGAAGCTGAGGAAAAAAGAAAGACTGCTTACGATAGCTGATACACGGGTACAGCCGGCAACATTATCGCCAATGCTTTTCAACAACAGCTTACTGCCGCAGGACTGACCATTGCTAGCTTAACAACTGTGATACATCCACAACACTACAGCCAAGAGGAGATCGAGATCTTCCGCTTTCCATTGCCGACCAAAGAGAAGACCAAGCTGATCAACTGGCTGACGAAGACCGGCGGAATCGCTGGGAAGGCATATGGCTTGGAGTCGGAATCTATGCCTCATGAAAGACTGCATAAGCTGATCCAACAATTGATCTTAGCAGTGTGAACAGACCAATAAAACGGCGTGCTCAGTTGACTATAACAACAGACAGTACCTAGAAGCAGCCCAAGTCTTCTCAAAGGTTTTTGCCCTTGATAACAACCATTCCGCAATGCTTGCCCTCGCCAGTTTCGTTACTCGGTTGGTTGGCGAAGAGGAGGTGGCCTATCAGATCTATGACACTTTCTTAAACACCTTCCCAACCCATAAGATTGCCGAGGCGGTTAGAAAGACCAGAGAAGATGAACTGAAACCTCCTGATCAGCTGGGGTTTAGCACTATCGAGCAATACCCTTTACGACTCTTATCCCGGGAAAGGCAACCATAAAGAGATTACCATTACCGTCTATTATCAGTTTGCCAGGGGAGCGCAGGCTTGCTTTTGTAGCCGGACCATTGTCACCGCTATAACCTTTCTCTCCGTTTCCCACTACTGTAGTTATGATTCTTGTCTTTGTATCAACTCGTCTGACCCGATTATGCAGTATGTCAGTAATAAATAGATTCCCAGCCTGGTCGATTGCTATCCCTAAGGGTTGAATGGCTACCTCTGTAGCCAGCCTACCATCACCTACGCCATTTTCAGCAGGTCCGCCACCAGCAACAGTAGTGATTATTCGGCTATTGGCATCAACCAGTCTTACCCGTCCCTGCTCTAATATAAACAGGTTGCCAACTCTGTCGATGGCAATCTGTTCAGGTCGATCCAGGGATGCCTCTGTTGCCAACCCACCATCACCGCTAAAGCCTTTCACTCCATTACCAGCTACAGTAGTGATTATCCCTGTTTTAGCATCAACCCTGCGGATACGATAGTTTTGAGAATCAACAATAAAGATATTGCCTGCCAGATCAATTACCAGAGATTCTGGCCCGTAAAGACAAGCCTTTTTTGCTGACTTGCCATCACCGCAGAAACTGTCTTTGCCGTTTCCTATGACGGTATTAATGGTGCCTGTGCTGGTTCTGATTCTTCTGATCCGATTGTTGAATTCGTCTGCAATAAGAATGTTGCCGTCTGAGTCTAGCTTTACATCTGCTGGATTGTTTAAAAAGGCTTTAAGTGCTGACTTGCCATCACCGCTAAACCCACCTGTACCGTTGGAGGTCGTTGCTCCTCTTCCTGCCAGTGTCTTAATCATTTCTGTCCCTGCTTCAATCATCTTAATCTTATGATTAAAGGTGGAGAATATAATATTCCCATTCTTATCGACGGTTATACCGCTTGGAAGCAGATTGACCTCAGTGGCCCTTGTGCCATCAGGAATATCTTGAAAATAGTTTGGCTCTCTCCCTCGACCTACGATTGTATTAATGATATTAGTCTCCCTGTCTACCCTTCTAACCGCAGAGTTGTAGGTATCGGCGATAATCAGGTTTCCATCATTATCGACAACAATTCCAGAAGGGAAGAAGAGGCTTGCCTTAGTGGCTGGCCCGCCGTCACCGCTAAACCTGCCTACTAGGATAGTGTATCCATCATTAGCAAGGTGTTGTTTGAAACCGTCACCGGCTACAGTAGTGATTATCCCTGTTACTGCATCAATCCGTCGGATACGCATATTGTTGCTATCAACAATAAATATGTTGCTGTCTCTGTCCAAGGCAATACCGAGAGGGGTATTGAAGGTGGCGTTTATCGCCGGGCCGCCATCACCAGAGAATGAGTCATAACAGTTCCCTGCTATTGTGGTAACGGTGTTGGTGGAGTTATCCAGACGCCTTACTAACTGATCTGTTGTGCAGGTAAAGAGAATACTGCCATCTTTATCTATAGCCATATCGGCAGGGGTATTGAGAGGGATCTCTGTTGCTAACCCATCACTATCACAGTTTGAAAACTTGCCATTACCGGCAATGGTTGTGATTATCCCGGTGTTGGCATCAACCCTGCGAATAGTGTGATGGGCACTATCACCGATAAGAAGATTGTCTCTGTGATCTATCGCCAGTGCAAACGGGAGTAAATTTGCTTCTGTTGCTAAACCTCCGTCACCCAGCCCGTCTGCTGGCTTGCCGCCGCCAGCAAAAGTAACAATAATCCCGGTGACGGCATCAACTCTGCGAACCCTGTCAACTTCACGTACTTCGGCAAATATGTTTCCAATTTCAGCAATGTAGAGGTTACCAGCGCTGTCCAAGGCAATATCTCCAATCTGGTTAAGGCTTGCTTCTGTTGCTGGTATACCATCAATAACCGGACAGTCACGATCACAATGGTTCCCATTACCTGCTATCGTGGTAATAATCTTTGTCTTTGCATCGACTCTACGGACACGACTATGCTCGGCATCAACTATAAAGAGGTTGTTGGCTTTATCTAAGGTCAGAAAGGTAGGCTGAAGGTTGGCTTTAGTGGCCAGGTCATTGTCTGCTAAAATCCGACCGGCTATGGTCGTAATCTCGCCATCAGCCAGTTCTCTTCCATCAGAATAGGTTGTTGAAGATAGAGAGAGTGATAAAAATAGCATTAAATATAAGATTCTGTGACCGGACTGGAACATAGCAGCCTCCAGATTAATACTTACTTTGTTGTTGATAAACTCTTTAACAGATTTAATGACGATAGGTTCAAATGCTAAACAGGAGCAGAGTTGGTAAAACAACAGTACTCATAAAATGCCCATGCGGATTACAGTTCGGCCATAACTGGAGACTGTGGAAAGATTGTGGCCATTGCTTAATGAAGGCATAGCTAATAAATCACTTGCTTCTGTCCTAGAGCTTGATCGTGCGATGGTTAAACGCTGCCCTCAATTATCTCAGCAGCCTGAGAGAATTAAGAATCTTACCGTCTTTCATTGATGGCCTGATTACTAATCGCTATCATCTCAAAGGATTTGGTATTACATAAGCTTGGATGTATCAACCTAATCCTTGTATTACCGCCCGTTAAAAGATAATACTCCATTGCCATTATGATAAATATCTGTACTTAAAGAGAGCTAGTCATTATGTAAAATTCCCCAGACCATTACACATATATAGATAAATTTCCCCATTCTCTCATAAGCATCTCTCACTCTTCGTTACTAAGTAGAGTAGTTCCCTATTAATAGTAATATAGATCTACTGGCACGCAGCTTGCCTCTTTAATAAATCGCAGAATAACTTCAAAAGATAAGCTAACTATTAGTTGATCTGTAATGGATTGACTAAGATCAGCTATCACAATCCCAAAAGAGAGGTTTGGTAAAATGGCAGAAGTTAAAGAGAAAAATGTCCCAATTACCAAGCAAGTAGAGGAGCAACCGAGCGGCGTGGTATCGCGTCACACATACTCTCCTTCTCTGTTCTCGCTCTTACCGAGAGATTTCTTTACTCTTAATCCATTTCAGATGATGGCGCGTTTTAGCGAAGAGATGGATAAGTATTTTTTCGGTGCTCTCAAAAGAGCAGCATGGTCACCGGCTGTAGAGGTCTTTGAGCGTGACAACAAATACTTTGTGCGTACAGAACTACCTGGATTGGATAAAGACAATATTAAGGTAGAGATCAGTGATAACACACTGATCATTAAAGGCGAGCGTAAATTCGAACATGAAGAGAAGAAAGAAGGTTTCTATCGCTCTGAGCGTAGCTATGGCAGTTTCTATCGCTCCGTTCCATTACCGGAAAACTCCGCACTAGATCAGGCACAGGCTACCTTCAACAATGGTGTACTAGAGTTTTCTGTACCTATTCCTGAAAGCAGGCGTCAGGAGGTGCCGATTCAGGACAAGGCTGCTGAGCAGGCACAGGCTGCCAAGACAACCTAATCATCATAAGAAAATGATGAAATATTAAGTGTAAAAGAGGTAATAACTAAGACAGGGTGTGCGATACCGAGAGAAGATTACCGGAATGGTACACCTCACTTTTACTTTCTTAGAGGAGATGAATTTATGCAAAGCAGTAATGGATCAAAACTCAAATATTTCCTAACAGGCTTTGGTATAGGCGCAACAGTAGCATTGCTCTTTGCCCCTAAGTCTGGACATCAACTGCGCAATGATATTACTGATACCACACGACAAGGTATTGGTTATGCTAATAAAAGTGTGCATCAACTGGGACTGCAAGTTAAAGGGCTTTATAAAGAAGGTCGTAACAAAGCAACCGAACTGGCACAATCAGGTAAGAGCCGGATCGAAGAGCAGAAAGATCGTATTTCCTCAGCCATTGAAGCAGGTAAACAGGCTTATCAGGAAAAAAAGCATAGTGAAGATACCCCCATTGTCGAAGCTAGCTAATTGTTACTTGCTCATCCATATTCTCAATAGCAGATTTACTGTGGTTATTGGCTGACTAATTTCTGGTTTGGAAATGAAAGGAGTAGTGAGTCATGGATAAAGATGTGGTTCAAAACCGCTTAAACATCGGTGTCAGTACACAGATTGGTGAATATATAAACGAAAGTATGCTGTCACTCAGCGAGCTTTATCAAACATACTATCGTAAAGTTTACAGTGTTTGTCTACGTATGACCAACAATGTAGCAGATGCTGAAGATTTAGCCCATGACGCCATTTTGCAAGCTCAGAAAAGCCTTGCTAACTTTCGCGGCCAAGCGCCTTTTTCCAGTTGGCTGCATCGAATCACAGTCAACCAGGTGTTGATGCATTTTCGTAAGAAATCTTATCGTTGTGAGATTAAGACAGACAATGGTGAAATACCAGAACAGATCGATCCTGATACAAGCACTGATAATACATTGTCGATAATCAACCGGGTTGCACTCATCAAAGCAATCAGACAACTACCACCAGGTTATCAACGTGTCTTCTTATTACATGATGTTGAAGGCTACGAACATGTAGAAATCGCATTAATACTTGGTATAAATGCAGGAACTTCCAAGTCACAACTCCACAAAGCTCGTATGCACTTGCGCAAAACTATCTGTAATAGCAGGCGGCACAAAGCCATACCAACACAAATTGAGCAATGCGCTTGAAAAGAATAGTTTATGTCTTAATAAATAGAATAGCTGGCTAGAGAAATCTCATTGCTGTCTTAATAAACAATCAGCACCAGGAGTAATAGCAGTGCAAAAAGAAGAGATTCTTTTCAAGCAAATAATTGGTGACTGCAGCAAGATGCGCGATATGATCAACCTTGCACATAAGGCCGCTAAGAGTGAGACTGCCGTTATCCTGCTAGAGGGAGAGAGTGGCACTGGTAAGGATCTGGTTGCAAAAGCCATTCACTGTAGCTCACGCCGCGCCGATGCGCCATTTATTGCGATCAACTGTGCTGCCCTGCCAGCTAACTTGATCGAGAGTGAGTTATTCGGTTATGAGAAAGGCGCTTTCACAGATGCGAAGACCTGTAAGCAAGGTC
>JBFLVQ010000577.1:0-6229 GCA_040758525.1 Acidobacteriota bacterium | reverse complement strand
CGAGGCTCACATTAACTGCGCAAGCAGATTGATCCGAAAGGATCAGACCTGAGTAAGTCTTAAAACTACTCAACATACTACAACAAGGGAGAGGGCGCTTCCTCCCAGACCTAATGGTCTAGGTTTCTGCGCCGAAATCTTATGAGCGGAAAGGCCTACTTTTCCAACGAACTATTTCGTTTCTTGACCGATTTACGAAAAAACAATAATCGTGATTGGTTTTCAGCAAATAAGGCTCGTTATGAAGCTGCTGTACGTGAACCATTTCTTCAATTTATTGCTGATTTTTCATATCGTCTAGACAAAATCAGTCCATATTTTGTTGCGGATCCACGACCAAATGGTGGTTCACTTTTTAGAATATATCGAGATGTAAGATTCTCGTCGGATAAGAGCCCTTATAAAACTCATGCGTCCGCCTACTTTCCTCATCGTGAAGCTAATAAAGACGTTCAATCTCCTGGTTTCTATCTACATCTTGAACCAGGAGCAAGTTTTGCTGGGGGCGGTTTATGGCATCCTGATGCGGTTTCCCTGAGGAACATACGCACTGCGATAGTTGAACAACCAAAATCCTGGCAACAGGTTCACAAGAGCAAACTAAAAGTAGAGGGTGAAAGACTATCACGACCACCAAAGGGATTTACTGCTGATCATCCCTTTATTGAAGATATAAAACTAAAAGACTTTGTTAACACAGTAAAATTTACTAATGCGCAAGTATGCGGAAAAGATTTTATGTCGGAATTCTTAGCAGCTTGCAAAATGATGACTCCATTGATTAAGTTCCTCACTACAACATTGAATCTGAACTGGTAAGTCTCTCTTACCTATGTTTGATACCATAGATTAAAGCAGTCAAGCCAAAGAGCAGTTCTCGCTTGAAATCGAGTTGGAAAAGGCCCATCTCGATATTCTCTGTTAATACCTGTTTGACAACTGTAGAATTGTCTGTCATCTGGCGCAATCCGATCATAAGTGCACGCATTTGTAAAAGCAGTCGTACTCCTTCGCCACTACGCAAGAAAGGTAACCGCTTCTCCAATTTCGTTCCTGTCGAAATCAATCTTGCCAGCAAAATCTGCTTAAAATTGAGCGCAGTTTGATAATCAATATTATGCTCAAGTACACTCTCTAGCATAGGATGAAGACGATTTAATTGCTCGCGCCCTTCTAACGAATGGCAGATCAAACGCGCTACTCGTTCCACACTCCAACGCCCGCGCGCATCTGTCAGACGGCTATCAATATCATTAAACCATTCAGCTAATAATCGTTCTAAGAGAGCTAAAAAGAGATGTTCTTTAGTAGCAAAATAGAGATAGATAGTTCCTTTAGCGATACCGGCACGCTCGGCAATCTCTGCCATTGTTAATTGTGAATAGGCAGTCTGCTCCCATAATTGTAGAGCAACATCAAGAATCGTTTGGCGACGTTCTTGTTTATCTTCATGTTTGTGAGCTCTCTGTTTGATCAAATGGTGCGCTCCAACAAATATCAATGTTAGTCTTGATCATTATATCAGCGCTATCTCTATCAGTGATATCAGGCAGGCGCATCTGCTTAACCAAGCACAACCTTGCGCACTATCCCTTGGAAGGCGCGGTCTGGCAAAACCCTACGCAATCCTAGGATCATCGCAGCATTGGCAGCATAACGCATACGCCAACTGTCATCAGTGGCAGCGCGATAGATCACTTCAGCAACTCTTTCTGGCGCGGCACCGCTCTCACCGGCTTTCTGCATGTTCGGCATGGCTTTAGCAATAAAATCATCATACTCAGTCAAACCGGGCTGAGAGATAAGATCCATAGAACGGTGATAAAAATCTGTTTTTATGGGACCGGGCTCAATAATCTTTACTTTAATGTTAAACTGGCGTACCTCATATTGCAGTGATTCAGAAAATCCTTCTACTGCCCATTTGGTGGCATGGTAAACGCTATAAAGAGGAAAGGTAATACGTCCACCCATAGAGGCAACATTCAAGATAATTCCACTACGGCGTTTGCGAAAATGTGGTAGCAATGCGCGTGTGACATTCATTAAACCAAAGACATTAGTAGCAAATTGTCGCTCCACCTGTTGTGGTGTAGAAGCTTCAAATGCACCAACTAGACCGTAGCCAGCATTATTTACTACGGCATCGATTACTCCAAAACGCTCAAGCCCGACTGCTATTGCATTAACAATAGAATCTGTCGCCAATACATCCAGCTTCACACAGATGACATTATCAAGTTTTACCAATTCATGTTCCTGTTCAGGTTTACGCATAGTGGCAATCACCTGCCAACCATTACGCTGAAAATGGCGCGCTGCTGCCTGCCCAATACCAGAAGAGGCTCCTGTTATTAATACGGTTTTACTCATTAGCCTTAAACTCCTCAACGGACTTTCTTAGATAAGATCATTTTTACTGACCTACGGTCAACTATAATTGACCCGCGGTCAGTATTCAACCAAAGATACCGTAGATATGTTGGGCTGATAATAAAACAGCCCTTTGGCAACTTAACTGGCCAAAGGGAATTGGTCAAATAAGGGTTTTGCCAGGGATCTTTTTCTAGGTGGTTGCGCTATGTGTGGCGGTTGGTTCAAGTTTAACTTTGATCCAACCAGGTTGCTGTTGATCAGAGGCTTTATAGGCTTAGATTGCTGAGTTGGGCAAGGTTGCCAGCAGCCAAGCTATCATAAGCTAGCACTACAGCAGTAAGCAGTATTTCCCTTTATTAGGCAGTGATTTTTGCTGAAATTGGTTTGTGTCTGGGACATGCTAAATCCAGACCCCATCCTGTGCTGTCATTTCACCGCCAGCATCGCCTGTATTGATCGTACCTGCTGGTTCAATCAACATTAAGCAGCATACTTTTTCTGCTACAGGTTTGTGTTCAGTGCCTTTGGGCACAACAAACAGTTCGCCAGATTTAAGCGTGACAGCACCATCACGGAAATTTATAACCATCTCTCCATCGACTACCAGGAATACTTCATCGGTGTCGGCATGACTATGCCAGACAAACTCACCCTGTAACTTGACAAGCTTGAAATGATAATCATTCATTTGAGCAATGATCTTCGGTGACCATTGTTCAGAGAACTTAGTAAGTTTATTTTGTAGGTTAATGGCTGTGTAATTCATTTTGGAAGAGTCTCTCATCATATGGCGTTATACTATATTTACAATACTTGTTCTAGGTTGTGCAGCGAATAACGGAGAATTGGTCAACTAAGGTTTATTCGATTATTCACTGCACATATCACTGTTATCAGCCATACTAATAGACTCGGCTATATATGGCAAATTCATTGTTCTCATCATTTTAATGAGATTTTTTCATCTATTGTTATTCATATCTGAGTGCGATCATTGGGTCTACCTTTGTTGCTCGTCTGGCGGGAATGTAACAAGCCATTAGCGCAACAGCAATGAGCACAAATGCAATGATAAAAAATGTTAATGGATCTGTTGCACTAATACCAAAGAGCAGACTAGTCATTAGACGTGTGAGCGCAAAAGCGACAATTAGACCTGTCCCGACACCTATCAATGCCAGCTTCATGCCTTGTCCAATAACCATACGCAACACATCGCTACCCTTTGCACCCAGCGCCATACGGATACCAATCTCATGCGTACGTTGTGTGACCGCATATGACATCACACCATAGATACCAACCATTGCCAGTACTAATGCAATGGCAGCAAAGAAACCTAGCAGGGTCAGGGTCAATCGCTCTGAAGCAACCGATTCATCGCGAATCTGCTCCATAGTACGTATGCTGTAGATCGGCTGGTTTGAATCGATCGCCTGCACTTGTTTGCGAGTTGCTGCGATCATCTGTGTTGAATCGAGTCTGCTCTTGATCACCAAGTTCATGTTGCTTAGGGGAACTTGTAGGTAAGGGAAATAGCCCTGCACACGATTCGACTCGGTATTCAAACCTTCCATCTTTACACGACCCACGACACCGACAATGGTGAGCCGGGGCGCCTGTGGCTCAGTGCCAAGTCTTATACGTTGACCAACAGCCTCTTCATTAGGCCAGTAGCGGCGTGCAAACTCTTCGTCAATAATAATCACGTTCAATCCAGCAGCTATTCTGTCAGACTCAGCCATCCCACTCAAATCGCGTCCAGCCAGGTGTTGTCTGTTGTCTTGCTCAGTAAAATAACGACCTGCTTTAAGAGGAACGTTCATAGCTTTAAAATAGTCGATATTAGCTACACACGCTTCCATTAGTGGTACTTGGCTTGGCGGTGGTTCGGGTTGGCCTTCAATGAGAAAAGAGGTTTGCCAGCCATTATTGCCAAGTGGCAGACCGGATGCCATTCCAACTACCTCTACGCCCGCGGTAGCCCGTAGTTTTTCTACCAACTCGGCGTAGAAATTGATCCTTTGTTGCTCGCTCTGATACTTTTTCTCTGGTAGTGATATGCTCAGGCTGGTCAGACCATGATAAGAGAAACCTGGATTGACCTGTTGCAGATGATAGAAGCTACGAATCAGTAAACCAGCGCCAATAAGCAGCACTAGTGCGGACGCGATTTCAGTGATTACCAGACTGCTGCGCAACCACTGCCGTCTGCCAGTAGTACCACGCCCTGTATCCTTGAGCGTCTCTTGAACATCAAGCCGGCTTGCCTGCCAGGCAGGCACCAAGCCGAAGACAATGCCAGTAAAAAGTGAGATAGCGATGGTAAAGGCCAGTACACTACCATCAAGCCCGATCTCATGTGCACGGGGAACAGAATCAGGACTGACATTGAGAATGAGGTCAATGCCCCATTGTGCTACCACTAAACCGGCTATCGCAGCGATAAATGCCAGCAATACACTTTCGGTAAGTAATTGACGTATCAATCGCCAACGACCAGCACCTAATGCAGCGCGCACTGCCATCTCTTTCTGTCTTGCTGTGGCGCGTGCTAGCAGTAGATTGGCAACATTGGCGCAAGCTATCAAGAGTACGAAACCAACCGCACCAAACAGTACCCATAATGCTAGTCGAACGTCGCGTACATAGTTTTCGATTAGTGGAATAATGGTGACACGATTACTTTCATTGGTATCTGGGTAGAGTTTCTCCAGGCTAACAGCGATGCTATCCATATTGGCACGTGCCTGCTCAATCGTCACTCCGGGCTTAAGCCGGGCCACACCATATAAGCCAGGATGAGAGCCACGCTGTTGCCAATCTGGCTCGCCAGAAAGTTGTCCTACGGGAACCCACATCTCCACACGTCTAGGAAAGCGGAAGTTTTTCGGCATTACGCCGATCACTGTATAAGCACGGTCATTGAGTGTAATAGTTTGATTGATAATATTGAGGTCACCACCAAAGCGGCGCTGCCACAGGCCATAGCTGAGCACTACAACGGGCGCCGCCCCTGGCTTATCTTCATCAGCAGTAAAGACGCGACCAAGCGTAGCTGCAACACGTAATACAGTGAAGAGATCGGCAGTTACTTGCCCAGCGCTAAGCTGTTCTGGCTCACCACCAGTAATGTTATAACTGCCCTGGTTGAAGACGGCAATAGTATCAAAGACCGATTGCTGTGCGCGCCAGTCAGTGAAGTTGGGCCAGGATATAGACATTCCCTCCAATTGCTGGCTGCGTTCAGACAAAAACACCAAACGTTCAGACTCTTCATAAGGTAGTGGACGCAGCAACACCGCATTAACAACACTGAAGATCGCTGTATTTGCGCCGATACCGAGAGCGAGCGTGAGGGCTGCGATTAATGTGAAACCAGGTCTCTTTAATAACATTCGGGCGCCGTAGCGTAGGTCCTGAAGTAACGTTTGCATGATCTCTCCTCAATAGAAACCGAGCTAAAACTAGTAACTGAGAATATTAGGTTGATTCTGCATATCACAAATAGCCTTATCGATCGCATAACCAAACCCTGTGCCATCTTATGTAGAAATCCTAACTTATTAATGATATATGGCTTGGCGACTGGGGATAGAATAGTAATATAAAGTACAGTGTGCGTTTGTGGGACAGAACAGTCCCATTTCCGGTTACTTATTTGAATTGACGAGCAAGATGATTGGTAAGGTGATATTTATCAGCCAAATTATTTGTAATAGGGAAAGATCATAAAATATAGTACAACTCCTGTGATACTAACATAGAGCCATAAAGGCATTGTCCACTTCGCAATTGCTCTATGCTTATCAACAAGATTATTAATTCCTCTAAAGAATGTAATAAGCGCTAA
>JBFLVQ010000576.1:0-6250 GCA_040758525.1 Acidobacteriota bacterium | reverse complement strand
GCTAGTGTAAAGATGGGCGATAAGGTATTCACCTTAGATTAAGGCTTATTCCTGGGACAGTTTCGTGTCCTACCAGCAGTCTGTTATAATGAGCCGACTGTAGAGTCTGATCCCTTTCTCTATAGGTTATTTAACCAAGATTTCAGAGGATCGCGAGGAGCTTATGTTATATCTGCATAAAAAAGCAATAGTACTATTATTACTTTTAATCGCGATAATCTTTGCGGCGCCTGTGTCAACAGCCGCCCAGGGTAGTTTGCAACAACAACCACCATTAGACTTGCCACGTAATGCCGAACTGGAGCAGGAAGCCAAACACAATTTAGATGTGGCGAGATTCTATCTTAAGCGTAAGGCTTACAAGGCTGTTACCGATCGTTTACTAGAAATTTCTTATGTCTATCCACAGTTTTCTCGTTTTGACGAGGTTCTTTCCCTGCTTGGCGAGACTTTTCTAAAGATGGATGACAAGAAAGAAGCAGCCAAACACTACCAACGCTTGGTTAATGATTTTCCTGAAAGTCAGTATGCCAAGGAGGCCAAGAAGAAGTTGGCCGATTTACCGTCCGTGCCCAACAATAATTAGTAATATGAATTGATATCTATTTTTATCTTCTACTGAAGGAGCGATTAATGTCGATACTTGCGGTTGGTTCAGTCGCCTTTGATGCAGTAAAAACCCCTTTTGGTGAACGCGAAGAGATCTTGGGTGGCGCAGCTACCCATTTTTCTATTGCTGCTTCATTCTTTACACGGGTAGGCATAGTAGCAGTGGTTGGCGAAGATTTCTCAAAAGAACATGAGGCGATCTTTCATGCGCGCAAAATAGATACCAGTGGACTAGAGCGCAAAGCAGGCAATACCTTTCGTTGGAAAGGGGAATATGGTTATGACCTGAACACGCGCGAGACGATCTATACACATCTTAATGTGTTTGCCGATTTCAAGCCTAAGCTACCAGAGAAAGCCAAGCGATCTCCTTATCTCTTCCTTGGCAATATTGGTCCAGCGCTTCAGTATGAAGTGCGTCAGCAAGTCGATTCCCATCTGGTTGCTCTAGACACAATGAATTATTGGATCGAGAATACCCCCAATGAACTACGCGAAGTGCTTAAAGTCATCGATATTCTAATTATCAATGATGAAGAAGTCCGCGAATTGGCTGGTGAACCAAATTTGATCCGTGCAGCTAAAAAAATTCTTGCTATGGGGCCACAACGCTTAGTGGTTAAGCGTGGCGAATATGGTGCAGCAATGTTTTCACAAGATACCTACTTTGCTATGCCGGCCTTCCCGCAAGAGGATGTCTTTGATCCAACCGGCGCCGGTGATACCTTTGCTGGTGGCTTTATGGGTTACTTAGCAGCAACCGGACAACTCGACGAAGCCGCAATGCGACGTGCAATGATCTATGGTTCGGTAATGGCTTCATTTAATGTCGAGAAGTTTGGCTGTGAACGTTTGCAGCAACTTACTTATCAAGAGATTAATGATCGTTTCCGCTCTTTCAAAGAGATAACACACTTTGATGAGCTGGCCTTCGAGTATAAGACCGGATCGTTAGTGTAATAGTGGCGATGCCGCACATTTCTTGCATGGAATTCTACAAAGCTCACGGCTTGGCCAACGATTTTATTATTATTAATGCAATGGCAGCAGTTGATTATCGCCAGCTTGCCAGGGAGATCTGTGCACGTCATACAAGTGTGGGTGCTGATGGTCTGCTAGTACTAGCACTTGATGATAAAACCGCCCAGTTTTCTTTGCGTTTCTTCAATTCTGATGGTAGCGAAGCAGAGATGTCTGGCAATGGTATACGCTGTGCAGCGGCGGTGCTTTATGAGACCGGACGCGCCCATGATGAGCGTATCACCATTACTACACGCGCGGGTGTAAAGACACTCATCTTAGAAGGACATACTGGCACACACTATGATTTTACAGTAATGGTAGGGCAGCCTGGTTTTAAGCCTGCTGAGATACCTATACATATTGATGAAGAGCTCGCACGTGTAGTAGCTTATCCGTTGGTGATTAGTGATCAGGAGACGATCACAATAACTGCACTCTCGACCGGTAATCCACATTGTACGATCTTTGTTGAGGATTTTAATCAACTCGATTGGCGTAGATTGGGTGCCTGCTTAGAGTGCCATTCTGCTTTCCCCAATCGTAGTAATGTCGAGTTTGTGCGTATTCTTTCCCGTAATAAGATTGAAGCGCGTTTTTGGGAACGTGGTGCTGGTGAAACAGAGTCTTCTGGCACAGGTTCATGTGCTGCTGCTATCGCGGCAATGATCAATGGTTACACTGACCGCCGGGTAGATGTGCAAACACCGGCGGGAGAATTGACAGTGGCTTGGCAGGACGATGCCGGGATATTGCTTACCGGCCCGGCCGAGATCGTTTGTCAAGGACACTATTTTTTCTGTGATAAAAGAGGATAGAATGGCTGCAAGAGTAGAGAACAATGGATCACATACAATGCGTATAGTCTGCCCACACGACTGTCCTGATACCTGCTCAATGGTAGTAACACTGGATGGTGATCGAGCAGTGAAGATTGAAGGCGATCCTGAGCACCGCTTCACGGATGGCTTCCTCTGCACCAAAGTCTCCAAATACTTGGATCGTGTCTACCATCCTGAGCGTGTGCTATACCCACAGCGCCGTGTTGGTGCTAAAGGTGAAGGACGTTTTACACGTATTAGCTGGGATGAAGCGCTTGATGAGATCGCAACTCGCTTTCATCAGATCACTGATCAATATGGTCCACAGGCGATCCTTCCCTATAGCTATGCTGGCACTATGGGAATGCTCAATTATGGCAGTATGGATAGACGCTTCTTTCATCGGCTGGGAGCTTCCTTGTTAGCGCGTACTATTTGTGCTTCAGCAGGTGCCGCTGGTTATAAATATACAGTAGGAGGCTCGATAGGTTTTGATCCAGAAGCGATCCGTCATGCCAAGCTGATTGTGATTATCGGTAGTAATATTCTTACCTCCAATGTGCACCTATGGCCGTTTATTCTACAAGCACGCAAACAAGGTGCGCGTGTAATCACAATAGATCCTTATCGCAATCGTACCGCTGCTGCCTCCGATGAACATATATCGATCAAGCCTGGTAGTGATGCTGCGCTTGCCCTTGGCCTAATGCATATAATCGTCGCAGAAGGGTTGTATGATTCCGATTATGTTACTAAATATACGCAGGGTTTCGAGCAATTATGTACACGACTGAAAGAATATCCACCTGAGCGTGTTGCCGCAATCACAGGAATCCCTGCAGCAAAGCTAACAGAATTAGCACATGCTATTGCTACCGAACAACCCGTAGCCATACGTATCAACTATGGTCTACAACGCCATCGTGGCGGTGGAATGGCAGTACGCACACTTGCTTGTATTCCTGCCCTTACAGGCGCCTGGCGCTATCCGGGTGGTGGTATACTGCTCTCTACTAGTGGCGCCTATCCATTTAATGGAAACGCGCTTGAGCGACCCGATCTGATACCACCTGGAACACGCACAATCAATATGAGTCGTTTGGGTGAAGCGCTAACCAATCAGTCTCCAGAAGGTGGAGCACCACCTTTTGATCCGCCCGTTAAATCACTCTTTGTCTACAATTCAAATCCCGCTGCAGTGGCGCCCGATGCTGGCACAGTTATTGCCGGATTGATGCGTCCAGATCTTTTTACTGTGGTGCATGAACAGTTCTACACTGATACCACCGATTATGCCGATATTGTGCTACCGGCAACCACACAGTTAGAGCATTTTGATCTACATAAATCTTATGGCCATTTCTATGTGATGCTCAACCTACCGGCACTTGCGCCACTTGGTGAAGCACGCTCAAACACAGATGTATTTCGTGCTCTAGCAGCACGTATGGGTTTCAAAGAAGAGTGCTTCTTAGATACTGATGAGCATATGGCAGAACAGGCACTCAATTCTGGACATCCCGCATTCGCAGGCATCACATTGGCCCGACTAAAGCGTGAAGGTACGATACGACTGAACTTGCCTGATCCTTACCTGCCTTTTGCAGAAGGACATTTTCCTACTCCTTCGGGCAAATGTGAATTCTATTCAGAAACAATGTTAAAAGACGGGCTTGATCCATTGCCCACTTATATTCCTCCCATTGAGAGCGAGGAGGTAAATCCACAACTATTTGCGCGCTATCCGCTCACATTACTCTCTCCACCTGCACATAGTTTCCTTAACTCGACGTTTGCCAATGTACCCAAGCTACTACAGAGCGAACGTGAACCGACTATTGAGATTAGTGCCGAAGATGCTGCAGCACGCGCGATCGATAATGGTATGATGGTAAGAGTCTTTAATGATCGTGGTGAGTTGCAACTAAAAGCGATAATCTCTGAGCGGGTAAAGACAGGTGTAGTTGTGGCTCCTTCGATCTGGTGGCGCAAGATGACGCTAGATCATAAGAATGTTAATCAAACTACTTCGCAGGTGCTTACCGACATAGGTGCCGGCGCAACCTTTTACGATAATTTAGTTGAGATCGAGCCACTCCATCAATTGTAGATTTAAAATTTGTCACTTATAGGTTAACGATAATTATGCGAAAAGTATTAGTGCTGCTGCTTGTGATTGCGTTAGCACAGGTCTCTCTGCTAGCACAGTCTTCTACACCACCGGCCAAAGAGACAGTTTTAGTCAAGGCAGAGAAATTGCTTGATGTACGTGGTGGTCGTATATTGACAGGACAAGCGATCCTTATTGAAGGTGATCGTATTAAAGAAGTAGGTGCAGTAGCAGCACTGACTAGTCGTCTACCGGCTGGTGCAGCAGTGATCGACCTGGGATCAGCCATGCTGCTACCTGGTTTGATCGATTGTCATACTCACCTCACTGGTGATCCTGCACATTTAGGCTTCGAATCGTTGGGTATATCGGTGCCACGCGAAGCACTCTATGGTGCTAAGAATGCAAAGATCACATTAGAAGCTGGCTTTACCACAGTACGCAATGTTGGTGCCGGCGGTTATGCTGATGTTGCGCTACGTGATGCGATCAATGTAGGTGACCTGCCAGGACCACGAATAGTTCCTTCCGGGCCAGCCATTGGTGTAACAGGTGGCCATTGCGATGATAATCTGCTTGCTCCTGAATATCAGGCACAAGCTGACGGGGTTGCTGATGGTGTACCTGCAGTGATGAAGAAGACACGTGAGATTATTAAGTATGGTGCTGACTGTATTAAGATATGTGCGACAGGAGGGGTACTTTCAAAAGGCGATGCTCCCGGTGCTGAACAGTTTAGCTATGAGGAGATACGTGCGATTGTGTTAGAGGCACATCGACTAGGACGCAAAGTAGCTGCACATGCGCATGGCGCAACAGGAATAAAACAGGCAGTAACTGCTGGTGTCGATTCGATCGAACATGGCTCATTTATTGGTGACGAAGAGATACGATTAATGAAAGAGAAAGGTACTTACCTTGTTCCTACACTCTATTTGGGCGATTGGCTACCAGAAAATTATCAGAAGATACGCTTGCCTGAGTTTGCTGTAGAGAAGATGAAAGTAGTAATTCCCGCTGCCCGTGCCAATCTTGCGCGTGCTTTCAAATCGGGAGTACGTGTAGCCTTTGGGACAGACTCGGCTGTCTATCCACACGGTCTCAATGCTCGTGAATTTGCTGTAATGGTAAAATTAGGACTCTCGCCTATGCAGGCGATACAGTCTGCTACAATAAATGCCGCTGATCTAGTGGGATGGCCAGAGCGTGTGGGTACATTAGAGGCCGGCCGCTTTGCTGACATTATTGCCATCAATGGCGATCCGCTTAATGATATCACAACACTTGAACGAATCACTTTTGTAATGAAAGGTGGCAAGGTTGTTAAAGATACCGTTACCAATGTTAAGCGATAAGGTAAGTTGGTAAAAATATCAGCCAGCTCGTTTAGTAATATTTTGAGTTATACGGCTTAATAGCTCCCACAACGCAATGGTCAATCCCAGTAGTAATGCTAACGGCCCAGTGTCTTTTAGCCGTGTATAGTCTAAGTGCGAGTAGTACCAGAATGCTATAGAAAGTCCAGTTATCGTTAATGCAATAATTATCGATTTGGCCAATCCCAATAATAACAATGGGATATTTCCCTTTAGCGACTTCATTGAGATAGATAAGAAATTAATCGCTATACCAGCCAAAATACCGATTATTGCTGATACTATGGTCCAGCTTTTAAGCTCGCTAAATTTAG
>JBFLVQ010000575.1:0-6254 GCA_040758525.1 Acidobacteriota bacterium | reverse complement strand
GCTTACTACCAATGGCAGAATCAGCCATGCGGCAATCTCACCAGATGGTAAGTATATTGTCTATTCTCAACAAGAGAATGATAAGAGCAGCCTATCAGTACGTCAGACCAACAGTACTAGTGGCCTTAATATTCTTACCACTCAGACTGGTAAATTTAATGGTTTAAGTTTTTCTCCTGATAGCACACGTATACTTTATATTATCTTCAATGAGCAAACAGGTATTAGTACTCTTTATCAAATACCAGTTTTAGGAGGAACACCAAATAAATTATTAGACGATGTTGATAGTCCGGTAACATTCTCTCCTGATGGTAGACAATTCGCTTTTGTGCGAGGTTATCGAGAAAAACAGCAACGTGCCTTAATAATATGTAATTGGGATGGCACTGTAGAGCATGAGCTAGCTAGATCTATCAGTCCAGATCTTTTTAGTTTCGCGGGACCGGCCTGGTCACCAGATGGCAAAGTGATTGCCACTACGGTTGGCACGATCGATTTAGGTAATCCGAATATGCGGGTTATTACCGTAGATGTGAAAGATGGTCAGACTGATAGAGTGGGCTCTGAGAGTTGGAGTTGGGCTGGACAGGTGGCCTGGTTAAGCGATGGCAACGGATTAGTCCTTCCCGCCTGGCATCAACAATCCCCACATTTTACTGATCAGCTTTGGTATCTCACTTATCCTGAAGGCCGTGTAGAACGAGTAACCAATGATCTAGATAAATACAGTAGTATCAGCACCTCTCAAAATGGCCTGATACTTACAATACAGACTAGCCGACATTCAAAACTATCGATTACACCTAACAGCACAAACAATCGAGAGGTAGAGATCAATACAGGGTTTGGGGACAATTATAGTGAGATGTTTGGTATCAGTTGGTTGCCTAATGGCAATATTGTTTATGGTGGTAATGCCAGCGGCAATGTTGACTTATGGGTAATAAACAGAGAGAGCAAAGAGCAACGACAATTGACTACTGATCCATCGGCTGATCTATCGCCGGCAACTTCCCCTGATGGCAGCTATATTGTCTTCTACTCTTTCAAAGCAAAAATTCCCCATATCTGGCGAATGGATACAGATGGCAATAACTTAAGACAGTTGACCAATGGCTCAGGAGAAACATTGCCGAATCTTTCACCTGATGGCAAATGGGTTGTCTATACTGCGCTTAATCAAGGCCGATCTAGCATCTGGAAAATTAGTATTGAGGGCGGCGAGCCAGTACAGCTTACCGATTATGACTCATTCCATCCGGTCATATCGCCAGATGGAAATAGAATCGCTTTTTATATGTTCGATAGAGCAACAAGACAACGAAAGATTGCCATAATGGCTTTTCAAGGTAATGAGCCACAAACAATCATCAATGAACCGATCACAGCCGGATATGGATTTAGTTGGTCGGCTGATAATAGCTCACTTATTTATACTGTTAATCAAAACGGCACTACTAACCTATGGAGTCAACCAATAAGCGGTGGCCCACCACAACAGCTCTCCCATTATCCAACCGATCAAATCTTTCGTTTTGCCCGCTCCTATGATGGTCAACTATGGGCTTGTGAGCGTGGTGTTACTGTTAGTGATCTGGTACTTATTCGATAAATCTAACCAACCCGCTTTCCTCTACTAAAAATCTGGAAATGTTTTAACTCACTTCAACATATTAGGGTGCAGCACCTGATTGCTGTAGATAACTTAAATAAAGGAGCTTGTATGCGAAGACTTTTCTACTTAGTATTTTTGTCATTAGCGTTAATCTGTTTAACCAACCAAAACAGTTTTGCTCAATCCTCACAGACGTTAGTATTCGCTCATTTTGCTGAAACGCAAGGAAGTATCTCTAGTAGTAATTCGTTTGACTCGGTTTTGCGAATGGTCAGTTATCGTCCAATTACGTTAGATATCTATATATTCGATGATCAAACCGGATTGCCACTTAGATCCGCAGCCGGTTTTGAAGTTTGTAATCCTTGTTCATACTCTTTTGCTAGTGGCAGTCGCAAAAAAACATTAGACATTGGCAGCTTATTAATAGCGGCAGGAGGATTCCCTAGACCAGTGGTAACTGGACAAATAAATGCCTATGTAAGGGGTGGGATATTCAGCGATTTCTTAGCAGTGCTTCAGATTGTTAACTCCAAAACAGGCGCTTTCGATCTTAGTTATGAATATGACTATGGTAAGGTACTGCCAACCTTTTAATGGTTAAAGTAACAAAGTTTGCTACGCGATGCCGAGTGTCCTGATAAAATGGACGCTCGGTATCGCATATCTATTTTTGTAAGATTAGCAGATTTGCGAGCCGCACTGCTTGACGGCGAAAGTAGCTATATGATAGTCAAGCGCGTAAGAGAAATCTATTTTAGGTAGATCAGGTAAATCTAGCATGATTATATTTGAGTTAAATACGCGGGTTTATGGTAAACGATTCGATAAGATCACAGACAAGGAATTGAAGCAATGGGCTGCGCTAGGCTTTGATTGGATATGGCTGATGGGTATCTGGCATATCAGTCCTGCTACACGAACTACTTCAAAGAAGCTGGCACCCGATTTTGAAGGCTCACCCTATGCGATTGCTGAATATGAAGTGAGTAAGGAGTTGGGTGGCGAGAAGGCTTTTCGCGAATTGGTAGAACGTGCACATCAAGCTGGATTGCGTGTAATGGCAGACTTTGTCCCTAATCATATGGCACTCGACAGTCCTCTTATTGATGCACATCCAGAATATTTTATCCATAGCAATCCTGCCCTACGCGATGAGCGTTGGGAGGACTATTTCCAGCATGGTTGTGGCCGCCGACTAGCACATGGTCGCGATCCCTATTTTGCTGGTTGGACCGATACCGTACAGCTAGATTATACCCATCCAGAACTACGTGCCCATCAGATAGGTGTACTGAAACGATTAGCAGGAATGGTTGATGGACTGCGTTGTGATATGGCCATGCTGGTGCTACGCGATCAGATAAAATCACAATGGTTTCCTAGCATCGATTGGCAAACATTCAACTACCATTTCCCGCAAGAGTTCTGGTCTGAGGCGATCAGTACAGTGAAACAGTTGCGTAATGACTTTATCTTTATGGCAGAAGTCTATTGGGATAAGGAATCCTATTTGCAGCAACTAGGTTTTGATCTCACTTACAACAAGAAGCTCTATGATCTGCTTGCCCATAATGTTGCTCCACAAGAGATCGCTAGTTACTTGCAAAATACTGCTAATCAATACCTGGCACATTCAATCCATTTCCTGGAAAACCATGATGAGGAGCGTGCCATGGTACGTTTTGGTTCGCGTCAGCGAGCCGCAGCTACCCTCAGTTATACAATCTTGGGCGTCCCTTTTCTACATCAAGGACAGATGGAAGGATTGACAGAAAAACTCCCTGTGCAACGTATACGTCCACTACGTGAGGAACAGGCCGATAAGACATTACAGAAATTCTATACAAAGCTGCTGGAATGCGTTAAAACACCGCTGTTTCGTGAGGGAGAGATGTTAACACTAGGTGTACAGATGGATACGGTATTGATACGCCGCCATTACCAAGGAGAGACCGCACTGGTGGGCATCGACACAACTGGTAATCATCTGGTAGGAGAACGAAACTTCCTATTGTCATACGAACAGTTAGGGTTTCCTATTGGTACACCGTTACGTTGTTTAGACTTATGGACAGGAAAAGAACTATCTAAGGTCTGGCAAGAGCAAGGAGATTTTCGCTTTTCGCCAATAAAGTTGTTGAGCTGGCAGGAGAATGGGGCTTTTATGCTACATTTCGCTAAAAAAGCGTAGTAACCAGTGATAAGAGATAAGAGACTAAGTGGGTAATTGTCGTCTCTTATCACTGGTTAGTAAAACTTAGCGTGAATACTCCAACGGTTTGGCCTGCAGTTTGACAGAGATATTGACCGGTCGACCATCACGGTATATCTCAATATTTATCGTATCATTGGGTTTATGATCCTTAAGAGCGCGATAAAGATCATCATCATTGCGGATTGGCTGGTTATCGATCTTAGTAAGAATATCACCTTCTAAGTAGTAACGATTACCACGCCGTTCTGCACGTACACTACCTTTGATACCAGCACGATTAGCTGGACCACCTGGGACCACATTGGTGATAATCAGACCTTCATTTACCCCTACATCCAATCGTGTTGCTAGTTGTGGTGTGATTGCACGGGTCTCAATACCAAGCCAAGGTCGCAATGCCTGACCATAATTGATCAAGTCTGGAATTATACGCTTAACAATATCGACAGGAACTGCGAAACCAATGCCTACCGATCCCCCCGAAGGGCTGTAGATGGCAGTATTCACCCCAATTAATTCCCCACTAGAATTGAGTAGTGGACCACCAGAATTGCCAGGATTAATAGAAGCATCGGTCTGTATCACATTATCGATAGTGCGTCCGTTAGAAGCCTTAAGAGGACGACCTAGCCCGGAAATTATCCCGCGTGTAAGCGTACGATCTAGTCCAAAGGGATTACCAATAGCTAGCACTTTCTGACCAATATGTAGATTACTGGAAGCGCCTAGGGGAACGATATGCAGCTTGTTAACCGGTGCCACAATCTTTATCACAGCTAGATCATTGTCTGGATCGGCGCCTACCAAGCGCGCTTCATATGTGCTCTTGTCAGACAATGTCACCTGTAGTTCTTGCGCACCATTAACAACATGGTAATTGGTTAAGATATGTCCCTTTTGATCGATAATCGAGCCTGATCCAGTACCCTGACGTGGATAGACATCGAATCCCCAAAAATCTTCTACATAAGAGGTACTAGTAATGTTCACAACACCAGGGCTGATCTGCTCATAGACCTGTATATTGTTCTCTTCGTCTGAAGAGAGTGGAACAGGTTGACGTGATGGTTCACTAGCAGGATTAGCAGGATTGTAGATGGCATTGGCGACCGGCTCAGCTACATGCCCATAACGGTCGTAGATGGCTACTATCATCCCGGCAAAGAGTGCCGAGAACAAGGAGATTAGAATTATTTGCTTTGGGCTTAAGCGATACATACTTGTTACCTCTACTTTTAATAAATTATCGCTGATATATAAGACTATCGAAATCGCTATTTTGTTTCATTTTTTCCCGCGCACATGCTACTGATTCAGACGGTTAGATGACAAGCCTGGGTTGCCCTCACTTCACTTTAGTAAGAATTGAATTTACGCTTTGCTAGTAGAAATTCTGTGGTACAATGGGTTCGCCTATGTTGCACACTGCAAATACCTGTAAACAACAGGCATACTTGTTAACACTCGTTACCTTTAGTGGGCAGCGGGAGCTGTCTCGACAAAGTCTAGACCTAAGCCGACAGCGTTGCTCGCAATCGTCATCTGCCAATAACACTATCTTTCAACGATACTATCTAGCAAGGAGAATCCCTTTATGCATGGTTTCTGCGACAGCTGCGAAGAGAGCGCTGATAGTCTATTCGACCTGACGCAATTACCTGCTTTCCGCGAAGTCGTGCGGCGGCTCAACTACCGCAAAGTTTGCCAGAGCTGCTATGACGACCTTGACGAGGAGATCAGACAACAACAGGAGAGAGCCGGCGAACGCCGTTCCGAAGCACGCTACTCGTTACGCCTACGTGTCGACATCTCAGGAATCGACCGGGAAGGTCAGAAGTTTATCGAACCCACTTTCACTGAAGACGTCAGCCTGACAGGCGCTCGTATTAGCACTGATCATGATGTCGAAGTCGGCAGTGTGATGACGATGAGTATACCGGATATCAACTTCGAGGCCGCCGTGATTATTGAGTTGGTCTGGCATAATGGCACAGCTAAGTGTGCTGGCCTGAAACTGGTAGAAGCCAACGATGGTTGGGTTAAATACATTACCCAACAAGTCAGCATCGTCAAGTAATTGAAGTGACAGAGCGCGCTATCACTTGTAGATCTCTTGTCACTAGACAAAATTGGGCGCATTCTGCGGATGCTTAATTGCCCAAAGCGTCTTGTTGATCTGATGGCAACGGCAGATCGGTTGGCATTTTTGTATATCTATGCCCTCGATCACTTTGCGCCGTTGCTCGCTATGCCAGATCTCCTTAAAAGAGTTGACCGATAAGTCGCCTAAACAGAACTCAGGCAGTCCACGTGTCTGGGAACAGTAGTAGACTTTCTTGTTGGCTTCGATTACAGGAAAGAAGGTGGCATAACATTTCTGGTATGTACTTCTCTCATAGTCTGGCGAGAGCACACCAG
>JBFLVQ010000574.1:0-6277 GCA_040758525.1 Acidobacteriota bacterium | reverse complement strand
GCCGGATTCAATACTATAGAAGCAAGTTACTATACCCAAACGATACACAAAAGGATCAATCTACTAATCGAGATTACTCAATCTAACCCAGAACAGGATTTATACAAAGAACTAGCACGCCATTAATAATACCCATATATTGACTCAATGTTGTTGAGCAGTCTCAACAATAACACTGGTAGAATTTGGGCTGGCACTAGTTGTAGTAACAGGTTTTTTGCTATAGTTAAATACATAATCCTTCATTGCGCCATGCCCCCAGCGGGTATAGAAGTCATATGCCTTCATCTCATCATAAGCCTGTTGCGAATTCCACTGATAGAACTCAAATCTATAGGCTGCAACCATAACCCCAGTACGATGTCGTCCGCCCGCGCAGTGTACAAACACTTTACCATTGACCGGTTCGTCAATGGTTTTAAGAAACTCTTCGACCTGTCCATCTGTGGGCGGATGTTTGGCACTCATAGGAATGTGAATATAGCGCAAACCAGCTGCTTCCGCTGCACTAGACTCATACTTTTCCGGATCATTACGTAGATCGACAATGGTCTTGATTCCTAGTGCGGCAAGTTGTCGGTATTCATCTGGCTTTGGTTGTCCACCACGATAGAGCCGATCATCGACCTGACCAAAATTATAAATTGTCACTTCAGCTACAGGTGGTTCACTGGCAGCAGTAACGTAGGTGCTAGAGAGCAAGATAATCAAGGTTAGGAGAGTTGATTTTGATAATTGACAAGTATAATGTAGCGACTGCTGGCGAAAGCAAGAGACTTGCATTTACTACCTCATTTTGAAATATTGGGAGTTGATCTATGTTAACAATTCACGACCATGATCAACTGATCTTAATTGTGAATCGTTACAATGATTAGAATTGGTTGACAGGATAATTACCATTTGTCAAAACAAGGTTAAATTAGAACAGTGGGAAAAGTTTGTCAAGCGCAATCAATAGAGTAAATTAGCGCAAGTCAAAGGCTTTGTTATAAAACTCGCTACAAGAATGGCGATAGAAAGAATATAAGTAATGAATGGTAGGGAGGAAAGTTTCATTATTGAAATTAGGGTATTCCCTATCCATTGATAGAGTATCTACACAAATGATCTTAAAGATATTGGAATAGGATCTGTTCACTGTATTGTGAATGTTAAATATCTACTACAATACTACTATCAAAATCCGGCACAGATGTGGATTTATTCTCAAAATGTGAGAAATTTTGCCCATCTTCACAAATAATATTTTCTGCAATAGTTACAAAACTTCAGGCTTGTAATTTGCATTTCTGTCTAAGCCGACTCTCTTAGCAACGATGATTACTAGGAATTGCAGAAAATATTATGGTAACGGAATTAGCTACGCTTACTACAATCGTGAACGATTCAGCAGCATTTGAGGAACAATACTTTCTCGAAGGACCGAAATCGCGCAGTTCGGAATTCCTAATAACTTTGCGAATTTTGCACGACTTCATCAGGGGTTTTCGGGTACTGCATTTCGTCGGTCCTTGTGTAACGGTGTTTGGCTCGGCGCGTTTTACCTCAGATCACCCTTACTACGAACTGGCGCGTGAAGTAGGACAGGGGCTGAGCCAGCTTGGCTTTACCGTAATGACGGGTGGCGGACCAGGCATTATGGAAGCCGCCAATCGAGGTGCGCACGAAGCTGGAGGTAGATCGGTCGGCTGTAATATCCGCCTGGCCAAGGAGCAGCAGCCCAATCCTTATCTCGACCGCCATGTGACACTGCGCCATTTCTTTGTGCGCAAGGTATTACTGATTAAATACTCATACGCTTTCATTGTCATGCCTGGAGGAGTCGGAACGATGGATGAACTCTTTGAGGCTCTTACGCTGATTCAGACACAAAAGATCGAGCATTTTCCCATTGTGCTGATGGGCAGAGAATACTGGCAGCGACTCTTTGCATTATTACAATCGATGGTTGAAGCAAAGACAATTGATTCAGTAGATATGAACCTACTGTTGATCACGGATTCAGTGCCGGAAGCGATGGCATACATTGAGAAGCATGCTATTGAGCAGTTTGGCCTGCGTCGCCGTAAATGGATGATGAAGCGTTCCTGGCTTCTGTGGGAGTGATTTAATCATTTTATACCTCAACGCCATTAGCGATCTTGGTATTAAATCTATGGTTAAAGGGAAAGTGAGTAAATTGCCGCTGTTTACTACACTTTCCTATTACTGAATAATTCCAAGACCTCTATACCCCCTTTACGAAATGCAGTTATTCCTGCAGTATCCACCCTTTCTCTAAGAATAGAGGAACAAAATCATCTGGAACAAATAAGCGGTCTTCGACATTGGGCACAGTGAAATATTGCTGAGGGTGAATCAACACATCATCATTTTTACTTAAATCAATGACCCAACGGTTTGGAACACGTCGCTGGGCCAAAAATCTTAGCTCGAAGGCTTGCAGTTTCAGCGGCTCTCTCCTATTGAAGATCCCCATCCCTTGCTGACGTGCCTCTTGCACCCATCGTCGGGAATCGCGTAGTGTCTTTTCCTCATTAGCAATATCATTTGCCGTTCCTATTTCTGGTACAGATTCACGCAAAGTCAATTGCTTACGAAATGGGATATTAGGCCAGATAAAATAAGGACTAGCTTTACCGGATTGTAACATTCTACCATTGTAATCCAATGGCCTAGGCGGTTCTTTCTGTTCACGATTGATATAGGCAAGCATACGTCCATAACGATCCATTATATCTGTGGCGAATGTGAGAAAGAACGCGAACTCTTCTTTCGTTTGCCTGAGTTCAACCAGATCATTATTGACTTCATGCTCTAGCTGTCGTTGCGCAGCTAGTGCGTGGAAATAATGGTTGGTTGCTGTTCCTACTCCTGTATGCTCTACCAGATAGTCTACTAACCCTTGCTGTAGCGGTTCGTTGAAGGCTGGTAAAGAAGGATCAAAGGGATCTATCAAAAACTGATCCCAGCGTTCATCAGAGATTGAGATAAATGTCTTCTTTCCTGGTAAGGTAAAACTGATCTCTGGGGTATCTATACCGGCAAAACGGACACTGAAGTTTCCAAAGGCACGAACATTAATAGTATCGCCATCATGGACTTGCTGTTTGACAGAGCCAGCCACATCACCGTACAGACCAAGGCCACAATGGCCCACTGTTAATCCTGAAGAAAGTTGCTCAATAGCTTTACTCATATTCAACTCCTTGATTTGTACTTCTTATAACTGCATTGCAATTATAAGAAGTAGATAATGTAGGTTCTCGCTAATATCAATTAGCTGGAAATATTAACTAGCTTTCAGGGCTCAGAACATCATCAATTATTAATGGTCATTACTGATCAGAACGCAATAATTTCACCTGAACGCGCCTGCCGATATTTGACTGCTGCGACTAATTTATCCCGCTCATAGAGAAGGATTGCACCACCTTGATTAGATAGTTGCATAGCATTGATAGTCACACGGTTAATCACTATTTTCTGGCTCTGACTAGTTTCAATGATCCCGCTTAATGGCTGCGCTCGACCCATACGATCACGTAGCTCCCAATCAGTAAGATCTATATCCTCATTGAAATTATTTTTCAGCTCGACCCATTCACCTTCATCTGTTGACCCTACTGGGTTGATCAATGCACGCGTAATTACTACTGAGCCATTATTCTTTACCTGTACCTCTGGTGGAGTTGGTTTTATTACTACACGATTCGGAGGTGGTTCTATATCTAGGCTATTGCCAATAAATTCAGGATAGAAAGAGCGAATATGCTCGCCACGGTGACCTTGCTGGTTTATATTGCGATATAAAACCAGGTTGTAATTACCACCATTAATAGTGGCCTGTCGCTTATCTCCTGCAAACCTCCCTGCTAGGCTTTCATAATAGGCTACTGTTCCCATTGCTATTTCACATTCAGGGCTTGTCCCAACAAAGAATCCGCCTATCTTTTTGAATAATTCAGCACAGATATTACCTTGAATATCTTTATGGTACCAAAGCATTTGCAAAGTTACGACATCCGGATTATTAGGAGTCTCATGACCTTGTAGATCATACTTATAACCCAGAAAATTCACACGTTCGTTGCTTTCATCAAGATAGAATTTTATCCAAGAATGATAGCCTGAGATCTCACCTAGCGTCTCTGCTGCGCCATCTCTAGGACTATATTTGCCTTCACCCACGTAGACATGTTCAAATCCAGAACAGAAATATGTGGATTTACCGGCATAGTAATTAGTAAAAGGTTGGAACCATAATTTGTAAAGCTCTGCTTTGAACCGTGCAGAGGTTATTCCCATATTTAGATCACCATTGATATAAGCAAGTGCATTCTGCATTACATCAGTAGCAATGATCTTTTCTAAAAAGACATCAATCTCTTGGCGCTCATCTAGAGACTCAGTCTCTGCAACGCGGTAATTAACAATATAGTTATCCAACAACTGGATAAAACTGTGATAGGTATCACGGGTAAGAACAGTGTTTTTGACTTCGGCAAAAAGTGGTCGAGGCGCTAAATCTATAGTTCTTTTTCCTGCTGCTTGAACTTGCTGATCAAGTTTGATATCTGCATCTAAAGAACTCCAACTGCCATCTAGCAGTCGTGTTGCTACAGTGCAGCCATTATTCTCTTGATCTATCTTCCAAAGAGTTTGATAAATCATTTCTGGTAACCTCCTCTATACTTACATAGATCAACGCTTTGAATATATAAATAATGAATAGCTAGCTACTCCCAATGGTTACGATAGTCTGTAGTTAGCTTCACCATGTAATGTGAATCATTCTTTTACCCGGTCAATTTATTTCACAGCGGTGCTGTTTTATATGGAGTGTTACAGTGCAATTAATGAACCAATAAACTCTTTTATTGTGGTAATTAGCTTGGTTATGCAAAAAATACCTAACTCATTAATGGGATATTTTTTGTTATATCTTATTCCCTCTTATACTATTTATTTCAACTCTATGATCCTCTCTGATTAAATAAGTGACTTATGTGTTGATGATTTTAAATCTCGCTGTGAGGGTTGTAACTTTAATACCTATTGCGGAAATTTCCGTTATTTGTCTTGGATAATACGAGGATATTTCCACAGCTTAAATCTTGTTCAAAGGGCAATAGGTCTGACATAAACAGATCCAGCCAAGTTCAGGGCAGAGCTAGACAAGCAGTCTTTTCTGTTTGAATTGAATCTGGCTCGTTGGCAACAGGCTTATCAGGCTTATCAGGATGGGCATGAGGCTCGCTTCTTGGTTTGGTGCGTTTGCATACGTCGTAGGATATCATCTAGAACCCGTAATACACTTAGTATATGGAGACCTTTGTTGAGCATGACACACTCGGCATGGTGACCATTATTCGGACATTGCGCCAAGCAGTAGCCGGACCCCATAAAGCATCTGTATGTTCGGTGAGGAGATAGTCTACAGTTGCGAAATCAATGACAGTTACTTCTCGCGGTGGCTCTACAGAGCACTGTGCTCGGCTTCAACAATAAAATTGTACTAACTGAAGTTATGCTGTTTACAATAATAAAATCATCTCCAGTTAATTATAAACATATCAATACGGGTAGGTTATCTTAAACGTTAAGACTCCATCTACTAAGCCATCTTGGCAGCAGCGAGCTTTTCAATAATGACTAAGTCTTCAGGAGTAGTAACAGGCAAGCGAATACCACGACCTTCAGCGTAGAAACGTGTATTCTCAATAAGTTCTAGAATGGAGGCCGGCAAGCTGCATTGATAGGCAGCCTTCACTGCCTTTTCACCGAGGACGACACCAACAAGGAACTGATCATTCTGTGGGATAAGGTAGAGAATAATGCGGTCCTTGCGCTTGAGCCTGAGCGACCAGCCAAATTTGATCCCACCAAAGTTCCAGGCTGCTTCGATTGGAGGATAATTTTTGGCAACAGCAGAAATGAGTTGCTTCCACATTTGAGCCGATGGCCCAAGAATAGCCATAAGTTCGTTCGACTCTGGACTGTGAGTCTGGTCATCAAATGCACTTAAAGTCAATGTGGCCTCCAGAGTAAATATAGTACTTAAGCGCTACAGGCTATAGGTGTAGCTTTAAGCTAGTCATGGTTTCAGATATAACTGATAGTTGTTGCCACCCTGTTTTTTTGCAAGATACATTGCAATATCAGCATTTCTCACCAACTCATCTATATCTCTAGCATTGCTGGGATAAAGGCTGATACCAATACTGGCACTAATTTGTAGTTTCTGGCCTTCTAACATAAAAGGCTGAGATAA
>JBFLVQ010000573.1:0-6291 GCA_040758525.1 Acidobacteriota bacterium | reverse complement strand
AAGAAGGAGTGCTTGCCATAGAAGCTGCGGCTGTGGCCTAATTGCTATCGCTCTCGCTTATCCTAATGTAAAATATTGCTGAAATGATAAATTTGATCTAGGTAAACTACAATGTCAGATATACGATATCCGATTGGTAAATTTAGTTTTGACGAGAATGTTAAGGAGACCGAGAAACAGCAATTTATTAACGAAATTGCTGATACACCAGCCAAACTAAGATCTGCAGTAACTGGTTTGACGCCCGCACAGCTAGATACCGCTTATCGACCAGATGGCTGGACAGTACGCCAAGTAGTACATCATTTAGCGGATAGCCATATGAACAGTTATATCCGTTTTAAACTTGCCATGACAGAAGATGAACCGGTGATCAAGACATATGCTGAAGACCAATGGGCAGAGTTAGCGGATGCACGCTCTGGATCAATAGATCTATCGCTAACCTTACTGGAAGTATTACACGAGAGGTGGGTATTATTCCTAAAATCATTAAAACCAGCGGACTACCAGAGAAAATTCAGGCATCCAGAATTAGGCGTAGTATCGCTAAATAAGAGCCTAGCCTTATATGCCTGGCATGGAAAACATCATATTGCGCATATCACCACATTACGAGAAAAAGAACGATGGGATTAATACTTCAGAAGATATCATTAATGGAATAAAATGCTTGTACCGGATAATGGGCTCTATGGTTAAACCTCTACGATAACTTCCATGAATTATATCGGTAGCAAATATTCTTTACTTAAATTCATCGAGCGTAGCGTACATTCGGTCGGGTTAAGGCAAGGCGTCTTCTGTGATCTCTTTGCCGGTACTGCGGTTGTGGGACACCATTTTAAGAAGTTAGGCTTCCAGGTAATTGCTAATGATTGGCAAGAGTATGCATATGTGTTTGCCAAAGCGCTTGTGGAGACATCACACTGGCCGCACCTGAATGGGCTTGCAGAGGAATTAAAAGATTTCTCTGCCATCCACCAATGTCAACTTAGACTCTTTGAAACCGTACCGGAGATTGAGCAGCCCTACTATCAAGTGCTCGAATATCTCAATGCCCTGCCCGGTGTAGAAGGATTTATCTATCGTAACTATTGTCCTGGTGGTAGTGAGGATCTACGTCGCTACTATAGCGATGCAAACGGTCGACACTGTGATGCGATACGTCAGCAGCTTAACAAATGGAAACAGGCTGGTAAGATTACGGAGATGGAATTCTATCTGCTGCTCGCTACACTGTTAGAAGCAATTGACGCGGTAGCCAATACTGCAAGCGTCTATGGAGCATTTTTGAAACAGTTCAAATCGGTGGCACGTAAGCCATTGTTGTTGCGTCCGCTACGGCTTATAACCGGTGCTGGCTCGCGCGCCTGCAAGCGAGATGCTAATGAACTATCACAAGAGATCGAATGCGACGTGCTATACCTAGATCCACCCTATAATGGACGACAATTCTCCTCCAATTACCATGTATTGGAGACAATTGCCGCCTATGATGCACCTCCATTGACAGGCAAGACGGGACTACGGCCTGCTGAGCACCAAAAGTCCCGTTTCTGCTCACGACGATTAGCTCGCGAGGCACTACGTGAAATTATTCATGATTGTCAGGCTCGTCATATCTTCCTCAGCTATAATGATGAAGGAATTATCAGTCATACCGAATTGGAGGCGATCTTGCGTAGTGTGCGCACACGGCGTTACCATGTTTTTACCAAGACTCATCCGCGTTTTCGTGCCGATATAGATCGCGAAAACCGTCGCTATGCGCCGCGAGTGCAGGTCACTGAGTATCTTTTCTATATAGAGAAAGACTGTGCGGCTAGGCCGCGGCGTGCTATCGCCTGACTAAATGTCTACAGAGGAGGAGGTCAATGTGTGCTGATAGCAAATCCTATAGAGATATAAAAATAGGCGAACTGCTTACTCGTCTAGCCGAGGATTATCCTGACCAGGAGGCACTAGTCTATCTAGACCGGGAACTACGCTACACTTTTCGCGAATTGGAGCAGACTGCACGCACCATTGCTCGTGGGCTGCTCAGTCTAGGGATCAGAAAAGGCGAGCGAGTAGCATTGTGGGCCACCAATGTGCCAGAATGGGTTGTGCTACAATTTGCGCTCGCCAAGATCGGCGCAATTCTGGTTACAGTAAACACCAGCCTACGTAAACAGGAATTGGAATATCTGCTTTCACAATCTGAATCCTGCGCTATTATCACCATTGGAAACTTTAAAGATATTAATTATGTCGAGACGCTCTACGAGGTTGTCCCTGAACTACATAATGCCCCTCAGGGTGGCTTGAAATCGGCTCGTTTGCCTTTCCTACGTTATGCCATCTACATTGGCGCAGAGTCGCCAGCAGGATTTGTGCATTACCAAGATCTACCACAATTGGCGCAAGCAGTTAGTGAGTCAGAGCTTATAGAGTGTGAGAATTCGCTAACACTTGATCAAGTCATCAATATGCAATACACCTCGGGCACAACCGGTTTTCCCAAGGGTGTGATGCTTTCACATCGCAATATTGTCAATAATGGCTACTGGCTCGCAGAAGGATTAGGTTATACATCACAAGATCGTCTATGTCTGCCTGTACCACTCTTCCATTGCTTTGGCTGTGTGATTGGTGTGTTAGGCGCCTATACACATGCGGCCTGTCTAGTGCCGCTGGACTATTTTGATGCGCACAAAGTGCTTGAATATGTAACTAAGGAGCGATGTACAGCGCTCTACGGTGTACCGACAATGTTTATCGCTGAACTGGAGGTGCCAGATTTTGCCAGTTTTGATCTATCTTCGTTACGTACTGGTGTAATGGCAGGCGCACTCTGCCCTGAACCATTAATGCGCCGTGTAATTAGCGAAATGAACCTACATGAAATGACGATTGCTTATGGTCTTACTGAGGCATCTCCAGGTATTACACAGACGCTACCTAATGACACACTAGCGCGGCGTACTCAGACAGTAGGTAAAGTTATGCCAGAGATGGAAGTAAAAATCATAGATCCATTCACTCTGCAACAACTACCTATCAATACTGCTGGCGAACTCTGTGTACGTGGCTACAACGTAATGCAGGGCTATTATAATAATGAGTCAGCTACCTGCGAGGCGATTATTTCCCTTGATGGTGAACCAGGTTGGCTACGCACTGGTGATCAAGCAACTATCGATGCAGAAGGTTATCTACGTATAACAGGACGTATCAAGGATATTATTATACGTGGAGGCGAGAATATTGCTCCTAAAGAAGTGGAGGATCTACTGCGTACTCATACGCAGATTGCCGATGTCTATGTCTATGGTATAGCTAGCGAAAAATACGGTGAGGAGGTCGCTGCAGCAATACGTCTTAAGGCAAACGCACAGTGTAGTGCCGAAGATATTATAGATTTCTGCCATAGTAAGATTGCTAGATTTAAAATTCCTTCTCAGATCCGATTCGTAGAAGAATTTCCTATGACTGCCTCTGGTAAAGTGCAGCGTTTTAAGCTACGTGAGATGCATAGCCAGGTACAAAGTTAATGACTAGAAAAGCGAGTTCCACTATCATTAATGGAATTTTTAGCCCGCCGCGCAGACAACTGTATGATTGGCGTGTCAATACGGAGGAATAAACGAGCGCATGAAAGAATGCCCGGTCTGTAACTCCTGTTTCGGCGATCATATGAATGTATGCGACCGTGACCAGTCACTGCTCCAAGAGTTACTGCCGGGCGCACCCATCATTGGTAAACGCTACCGTCTAGACCGTAAAATCGGTGCTGGCACGATGGGGATAGTTTTTCAAGGCACCGAGATCGAGACTGGCAAAACTATTGCAGTAAAGATCATATCTCCAGAACTACTTTATGTTGATCCTGGCCTTGTCGATCTATTTGTACAACATGGTCGTGCTGCTACCACATTGCAACATCCTAATATCGTGCGTGTTTTTGATTATGGACGAACTTCACACAATCTTCTCTATCTAATAATGGAGTATCTAGAAGGCTGCACACTCACCGAGCTACTCAACCAGCAAGGAAAGCTCTCTATCAAGCATGCGCTCTCAATAATCACACAAGTATGTGAAGCCATTGCCGGCGCACATCGCTTTGGTATACACCATCGTGACCTTAAACCTTCGAATGTCTTTATTACTATTGATAGCAACGGGCAGGAGATCGTTAAGGTGCTCGACTTTGGCATTGCACGACTCAAGACCGTAGAACTGCTTGCCCTCGTACCTACTACAGTGCGTGAGACACTACTTAGTAATCCTTATTACATGGCGCCAGAACAGTTCGAAGGTACTGCTATCGATGCGCGTGCTGATATCTATGCTATTGGTGTGCTACTCTATCATATCTTTACTGGTCAGCTCCCCTTCTACGGTAGTAGCTATGATGCTATCAAAGAACAGCATCTGAAAGCAGCCGCACCACCATTAAGGCAATTACGTCCAGAAGCGCCAGCAACCATTGAAACAATAATAATGAAGACATTGGAAAAGCAGCCGTCACAACGCTTCACCACTGTCTTTGCCCTTGCCGTACAGTTGGCGGCACAACAGGAAGCACTAGCACAGACCGTCATACCAGAAATAATTGCGACGACAAACCCAGCGAAGCTCGAACACGAACAATCATCTACATCACCAGAACAGAAAGATCCGGCTGAGATCCTACCACTGATGGCAGTGATGGCGCCCTCGCTTGCTTATGATCCGCTCGCTACTAATCCAGGTTACAGTTTTCCAGAGGAAGATCCCTTACAGAAGACCGAGCCTACATTTGTTACAATTAGTGATCAGCCGATCGGCGAGTTAAGCCCTACATCACTTGTTTACCTCTTTCCACAACAGTTCCTGCCAGAACTATTAGCGGGACAACGCCGTCATGTAATGCATAAAGGATTCATTACTGAACGTGAGCGGCTGGCAGCAATGTTGATCACAGTTGCACTCTTTTCACTACGCCGACGTAGTGTGATAGAGATCGCACACGGCCCCGCGGCGGCGGCACGTCTACCACGCTCTATGCGACCACGACATAATCAGGGATTTATTGTCTACGCTAACAATCTTGAGGAAGCATGGCTTGATGCGCTAGAAGAGAAGATCCTCAGTGCGCTCAAGAAAACCAATCCTTCGCGTTTCTATAATATCTTTTTGCATATTGCCCAAACAAGTGTGGCAACAGTAGAGCGTGAGGCAATCTGTGAGATCGTTGCTGACTGTATTGCTGAAGATCTTGCCACGCGCCGCCTGTTACGGCCTATACGCCGTAAGCCTCCTATAGAACCTGGTGAAAGCGCCATTCAATATGAGGCTGCCGCTGAGCTTGATCCATTCACCCCACAGGTAGAAGCGGTGCAGGGCTGGCTGCTGTCATTGCAGCAAGAGGGTAAGGTGGACCTAGCTGGCAAACAGGTCCAACCATTCAACTATATCTTCAAATACTACACTGATCTTTTCCGTCATAATTCCCGAGAACTTGTTACTACAGAATAAAAGGGTTGTGTATTGAGGGAATTTTTATCAATCTTCGGCAGAAGACCTGGGCCAAAGTTTATCTTGGCCGAGGATGAATGCCACACTTAGCCATTGTAAAATATAGGCGAAGATGGTAATCTTGTCGCTCTCCAATACGGATGCGAATCCAACCCCGGTTCAGCGCCCATCAGCCTAACTGGAAACAGGCATCGCGGCTCTTTGAATGTTTGATAGGGTGTTGTGGTGGAAAGGCTACCACGTAAAATTTGAACCGTTAAGCAGAGAAAGATAATCAATTCCTTTCCAGGAACGGCGCTCGCGCTGAGCGTTGCTGGATGCTGAGGCGAAGTCGTTGGACTCGCCTGTGAAGCATCAACCTTGGGATATAAACCTTCATACGCTGCCCAGTTCCTTAGCATTTCAGACCGTTGTTAGCAGTTAAGGAATCCGCTCCTTCAGGAGGCAGAGGATGTCAAGCTACTTGCAACCACCTAAATTTAATGCATTGTCAGGATCACAAGGAATAATATCTTCCAACATGGCTAATCTATTATTTACATTTCCACTACAGCGAAGTTCTATATCTTCCTTATCTGCGTTGGGAAAAATAACCCTTACGCCCATCTGTTTAATGGCAGGCTTCTCTTCGCCCTCATAGTAATCATAAATTGTGTACTTATACCCATTATTGCTAAAGCTTATCTCTGTTCTATCAACCAGGGCGCGAAAATAATGAGCATACTTAAACTTATTCTGTGTATTCTTACGATCCTCGGGAAACTGCAATTCAATATTGCCAGTTCT
>JBFLVQ010000572.1:0-6291 GCA_040758525.1 Acidobacteriota bacterium | reverse complement strand
ATAAACCATACTCTTACAACAAATTAATCATTCTTTTAGCTTCCCATAAGAGTGTGAGAAAAGGATCGCCATAGTACTATCAGAAATGCTGTAACCAAAATTATCTCACGGTCGTAATTTAAGTACAGTAATCGACTAATGAATCTTAAATATAAAAGGGAATGATATGAAACCGTCTGTCTGTATAGTGCTATTAACTATTTTTACTATCATTACAAACCAAAATAGTATCAATGCAACGCAAGCAGAACCGCCAGAAACTAGCTTTGCTAAGCTATGGATGGTGCATATAGATGAGGTAGAACCAGCCGCTGCCAAAGAGTTTGAACGCTTGTCTCAAGCTCAAACAGCTATGCTTAAAAGCATCTTAAAATCTCATGAAATAGCGAGAAAACCAACCTTTGAGCTGTCTACTAATAACTATACTTATATGACATTCCGAGGACGTAGGGGCTTTACTGAATTTGATCAAGCATCCAATATTCCTGCTGATGTAAGGAAGTTGCTAGATGAGAAAGTCTATGTGATGGATGATGAAATGCACAAGGCGCTACGTACACATTACAATCAGATCTGGCGTTTATATGAAGAGAACAGCTATTTACCAGAAAATTCACGCTACCAGCAATCAGTGCCTGGTTTTATACGAATTCACACAGAATGGATTAAACCAGGGAAAGAACAGACCTATGAGTCGGTAATAGGAAAATATCGAGAGGCACTGATAAAGCTAAAACATCCCGTAGGGTACCTATTTTTTTATGTCTCATATGGAGATGGGTCATATAAATATTTATGGCAGGCAGAAAACAAACAACAGTTTCAGAATGCCAATAGCTTTGAGCAGACTCTAGTACTAGCTTTTGGCAAACAGGAAGCAGAAACAGTTATTCAGCAATGGCGGGAATGTATAACTAAAGTTGCTGATATAGACGCAACTCCACGACCAGATCTAACTAACCTTGATGTCACACAGGGCTGGTTACCTAATTAAGATTGACTAAGCAGACTGTCTAGCTCAAGTTTGCACAAATACACTTTAGCCATCTAGACAAGCTCTTACACTCTCGTCTAGTGGCGAAGTGACACGCCGGCCGTCATTTAATAAAGACTAAGCCGGCGCAGTGCTCACAACGCCTGTTTAAGAGAGCGTAGAGCGGGCATATTGCAGGCTAGTGCATTCTAAGTTAACACGCTTAAGTAGCTCCATATCAGAAAGCATTTTGCCTGTGCCAAGTACGACTGAGGAGAGCGGATCTTCGGCAATCCGCACAGGTATTCTGGTCGCGGCCATCAAACGAGTATCTAACCCTTTAAGTAGTGCGCCTCCACCAGTCAAGACAATACCACGCTCCATTATATCTGCTGACAATTCCGGCGGCGTACGCTCCAGCGCGGTACGTACCGCACTAGTGATAGTCTCTAGTGGTTCATTAAGGCATTCACGAACTTCATCGCTATCAACCTGGATTGTCTTAGGTAGCCCCGTGATAATGTCACGGCCTTTGATCTCCATGGCCATTAACTCGTTAAGTGGATAGGCTGAACCAATCTCGATCTTAAGTTGCTCAGCAGTACGTTCGCCGATCAACAGACTGTATTTGCGCTTAACAAACTGGGTAATTGCCTCATCAAGTTCATTGCCAGCGACCCGCACTGTCTTCGCATAAACGATGCCAGACAGTGAAATGACAGCAATATCGGTGGTGCCGCCACCTATATCTACAATCATATTGCCATAAGGCTCAGTAATAGGTAGTCCTGCCCCCATTGCCGCCGCCATTGCCTCCTCTACCAGGTAGACCTCGCTAGCCTTAGCGCGATTGGCAGCATCTATTACAGCACGGCGCTCGACCTGAGTAATCTCACCTGGTACGCCTATCACAACTCGCGGACTCACCCACGATCTACCGCTGTGTGCCTTGCGTATAAAATGTTCCAGCATCTTCTCGGTGACTTCAAAATCAGCGATTACACCATATTTCATAGGTCGAATCGCAGTAATATTGCCAGGTGTACGACCCAGCATCTCTTTGGCCTCGGCGCCTACTGCTTCTACGCGCTTAGTGATACGGTTGATCGCGACAATCGAGGCTTCACTTACTACGATACCACGACCTTTAGCGTAAACGAGTGTGTTTGCTGTGCCCAGATCGATAGCTATATCATTAGAAAAATAGTTAAACAGAGAACGAAATCTCATTTGTTAGTTGCCGCCTTTCTGATCTGTTGGACATTAGACGGATCTACGCAGCCCACGTAGCTCGGGGGACTGCCTAAGGTAGATCCCGACTAAAACGTGTTAGTAACTCTCTTTTTAGAGTAGTTCAATGGCGGGGGCCGATAAATTTGCGGTCTGCGTGCCGCTTTGCGCCAACTTTTAATTGATTGTCTTATTGATAACAAACGAGTGGTATGGTGTCAACCGGAAAAGAGCGATAATTAACAATAATATCCGCCACCTGGAAACTAGCTCCCTGCCGCTTGCTACTATACTGTAAGAAAGAGGTCGCTAGCAAAAGCAGAAGCCCGCCATCGGCGGGCCACAGATAGCTACCCGACGTTAAGACTGTGGATTATATATGGCACTCCCACACGCCATCGCAGATGGAATACTGCGATTACTATAACTGACCAGAGGAGCAAGAATAATATCATCAGGTATCTCGCTGGCTATCTCATATACAAAAATGAAATCTTTATCTGGTTCGTTTAGCACAACACTCTTTTTATTATCAATATTAGAGATAGTAAGCTCTATCTCATTGGTCTTCTCATCTGGTGCAATAACTAGAGGATTTGGCCAAGTCGCAGAGGCGATCTCCAATTTGTCTGAAGCAAACATAATACGGCAGACCACACCATCTATTAGCGGGACGTTACTCGCTAATACCGGATGAGTGTCATTCTTTTTCTCGTTGAATCGCACAAAAGTAAAGTTGCCGACCTTACCGTAGGTAGAAACACTGCCAGTAGTCAGTTTTATGCGTGCATAGAGTTGTGCATCATTGGGTGGGATACGGTAATTGAGTGTATCCTCTTTAACATTCATGCCGTTGGGATAGATATTTTTGAACGGATAGGGAGGAAAATTAAATCTCCCTGGAAAAGAGGAGAAACTGGCAATCAATGAGTAGAAATCGACGCTGGTATTGAGTCTCCCTATTTGTGGTGATAAAATCTCAAGATTGTTGTTAGTAAGTGCTATCTCTGATGGATATGGCGCGCGCTCCCTTATCTCAGCACACTGGGTGATTAAGGGCGTCTGTAATACTGTACCCTGATCAACTATCAATTTAGCAGTGTGTAGGGCGTTTTTAACCATCAATACATTGATCAGGTTCTCCTCACCAGGAAAATCATCAGGGACAAAGATACACAATCCTTTGAAGAACAGTTGCAGTGTGAACATAGTTGGCTCCTTACCGATCGCGCCAGAAAAGATCATTACCTTAATTAGCAGCGATCTTTGAATTAATTTGGATTAACAGATTCAATTCCACCCAGTAAAACAAAAGGCGCCCAGAACGTAGGTGAGCGCAATTTTTCATCTTCATCATTCAATAATGAGAGTTGGCTGGATCGCAAAGCACTAGCCGGATCTTCTCCCTGTGTGAGTCGTTTATGAAATGTAAAAAAAAGTTTTGCTGCTGCGCTATCATTTACATTCCATAGACTGGCAACTACCGCAGGCACACCAGCAGCGAGAAAAGGTCGTACTAAACTTGCAATCCCTTCGCCTCTGGAATAACGTCCGCTCGCTGTCTGACAAGCCGCCAACACTACTAGACGAGTCTGCTTAAATCGCTGGCCATAGAGTTCATGTGCCATTAATGTGCCTGTGTAACCAGTGCCATTATTACTGGCAGCAGCTAAGAGTAGTGCGGAGGAGAGTGGCCGATTTGTATCCATTAACGCATGTCCAGCAAAGTGAACCACATTATATTGATCTATTGCAGCAAGAAAGGCATCCTTTGTTGCCATTGCGCCGGTAAGTAGTTTCACCTGAGGATAAAATTTTGCGATCTGCTCAGCCTCTTGCTCTGCTTCGCCAAGATAAGGAAGATTGGGGAAATTACTGCGATCAATAAGAGGGTTTCCCACAATAAGTGCGCTAGTAGTTTTAATATTATGCAGGCGACGATTACGTTGTAAGCAGCGCAAGAAGACTGTTGCACTAGGAGCAATTTCAATTACATGGTCGGCAATCAAATATCGATCTGTTTGAGGCGCAAGCAATGCAGCAAAGGGGACTGTATTTAGTATCCTATCGGGTATGATAACTAAGGTCGCCTGCTTGGGTATAGTAGGCAGTATGGGACTAATTATCATCTGATAAAGCCGGGTAGATAAACGCTTCAATTCAGCAGATTGGGCGCCCCGCTCAATCGCATCACGAAAAGCCATTACTGCTACCGTTAATGAATTATTATCAATGATAGTCTCTGCCATATGGAAACTCTCGTGCGAGACCATCCAGATTAACACTCGATCTGCTAACACAGCATACTCTAACAATACTGTCCCTTCAGGCAGTGCACGTTGTATCTTGGCAAGCTCCTGCGGCTGTTCACTATCACCATTTACCATCAATGCTGGTTGTCCATAAGCGTAGAATAGATTTGCTTGACCATCCAACATATCTAGCAAGGCACGCGCACGCATCGCTTCAGCATAGTTAAAAGCCAGATCAGCACGACCTTTTCTCAAAGCTTGAAACCCGATCAGTTCATAGTAAACATCTTGTGGCTTCTCAAAGAAGGAGATACGTTGCTTTATTTCATGAATGTTACTACGCTGGCGTTCAAACTCTTTTAGACCAGCGACCAAATCTAGCTCTGCTTGTAGATCATTCTTCAGTGCTAGATATGCGTGTGCGCGAGCAAGGTAGAGTCGAGTGGCTTCATAGCGTCGTGTAGTAGCTGAGTAAGCATTAATAAGTTCAGTAAAAAGTTTTACTGCATTATCAGGATTCTCTTCAATACTATATTCTCCTTCTAATATTGCCATTTCACGTTCTAAGCGGGCTCGGAAGGTTTGATCAGAAACTCTTACTAGATGCTTACTGGCATTGGCAAGGTCGGCCAGAGCAGCAGTCTTATTTCTCAACTTATTATGAATAAAACTACGCTCTAAAAAACTGGTTGCGGTGATAACCTCATCACCTAGTGCTTCCGATATTCTGATCGATTCTTGATAGAAATAGAGCGCAATGGCAGGATCAGCGTTCTTCCCTATTAGAGTGGCAATACCAGTAAGAATATTAAGGCGGAAGCGCGACTGATCAACTTTGCTAATCCAGGCAAGAGCTTGATGTTGATGTCGCCACAATTGCTCAATATCACCTGCCTGATCCAGGTTATAAGCAATAAGGAAATGAACCATTGCGACACCCTCTTTGTCACCGGTTGCCTCTAGATAATTTAGTGCAGTTAGTCGGGACTGTAGCGCATCACCAATCTCAAAGCGTAGTGTCTGAATATTGCCAATCAACCAACCCACCCTACCCAATAAGTATGGATAATTATGGGCTATCGCTATTCTACGCACTTGTAGGAGTTCAGCTAGGGCCTGCTGGTAATTGAGCCGCAGATCATCCACACGTGCCTGTAGTAATGTCAATAATGCCTCTCCTGGCACATTACCATTGTCAATAAAGGTGTGGCGTGCTTGATCAATAAGAACTCCAGCCTGATCAACTTGGTTTTTGGCAAAAAATGCCAAACTCTGTTGGTAGATCTGATGCGCGGTAGCTAGCGAGGCAAGGCGGGCGGCATCAGGTTCTCTACTAGCCATATCAATGGCTGCTACTAAGTCGCTAACTAGATTATCATGCTGTAGTTTAACTAGTATCTCTGCAATTGCGCGGGTAGCCTTTAGATATTTTTCTGCATCATTACTCTGGTTTGATAAATGGGCAGTGGCCCATTTGGGTAGCAGCTCATCAATAGCGTAAACACGAGCTTGATGGGGATGGCGTGAGACAATATCTGTAATTACATCATTACGGCCAGCATAAACCAATTCGACTAATCCTACCTGCTCTGCCCTCCAACGGGTCTCCTCAATAGGTTTGGATAACTCAACAATATGATTACGTGCCTCTACTGCCCATTCAGATGACTTATCAAGAAGTATATATTCTTGCCAAGCTTGCTTAGCAGCAGGCAATAGATAGATCCGTTCTAGAATTAATGCTCGATTAAATCTAGCTTCCAGCAGCGAAGCATCCACACTAATAGCCTTGTCGATCGTAGTAAGTGCATATATCAGATCGCGTGGGCTGCCTTG
>JBFLVQ010000571.1:0-6333 GCA_040758525.1 Acidobacteriota bacterium | reverse complement strand
TCTGCATTACATCTAGTAGCGCTCTAGCCTTGGCACGCTCTAAATAGGTAAGAGCTTCCACATTATTATTTTGGCTGATAAGTAGATCCACCAGTTGTTTATAAGCAGAGAGCCTGTTTTCAAAGAAGCGTTGTTGTTCTTGCTCACCACCAACAACTTGAAAGCGCAGTTTTTCAATAGTAGTAAGAGCCTTTTCAAAGGCTTCGCGAGCTTGTGCTAACTGTCCCATTCTTCTGAAGGCTGCTCCCAAAGTCGTAAATGCCCGCCAAAGCTCATCTAATTCACCGATTTGACTGAAAATTTCCGTGCTAAGTTTTGAAAATGCAACTGCTTGTTGAAAGTCACCCAGATGGTAATGGACATTGGCAATATTGTGAAGTAACAGCCCGACACTAGATCTATTGCCTAACGTCTCACTAATCATCAAGCCCTTTTGATAGCAATCCAGTGCCTGTTGGTAATCACCTTGCTCCGCATAGACAATCCCGATACTAATGAGGGTAGCAGCGACGCCAGATCTATTGCCCAATGTCTCACTAATCGCCAGGCTCTTGTGATAGTAATCTAGTGCCTGTTGAAAGTTGCGTTGTGTCTTATAGATATTCCCGATATTGCCAAGCGCAATAGCAATGCCGGGTCTATCGTTTAAATTTTCTCTGATTGTCAAGCTCTTCTGATAATATACCAGTGCCTGTTGGTAATCACCCTGCTTATCGTAGATAATACCAATATTACTCAATATGGAGGCAATGCCGGTTTTATCGTTTAACGCCTCTCTGATCGCCAGGCTCTTGCGATAGTATATAAGTGCCTGTAGATAGTCATCTCGCTTATTGTAGACTACACCAATATTACCCAGTATGGCGGCAATACTGGGTTTATCGTTTAACGCCTCGCTTATTGCCAAGCCCTTCTGATAGTATCCCAACGCCATCTGGTAATCGCCTTGATCGTTATGGATAGAGCCGATATTGTTAAGCGCTAGGGCAATGGCTGGCCTATTCCCCAATGTTTCGCTGATATTCAAATTTTGTTGATAGTAGGCAAGTGCCTCTTGATAGTTGCCTTGTCGGGCTTGCATGCTTCCCATATTACTCAGCGTATGTGCAATGATGGCTTTATCCCCAATCTGTTCCGCAATGCCAATCGTCAGTTGGTAGATCGCAAATGCTTTGTCATAGTCCCCCTTGCCAAAATGGATATAACCTTGTTGCCCTACCAAACTTGCGAGTTCGGACGTAACCAGCTCTTTTTCCCTTGCCAATAGTGCTTTACGTTCATCCTCTGTTTTTGCTGCGATCAGTGTAATGGCAAGATCTTCGGCAGCAGGATAGTAACGCCAAACTTTCCAAACACTCTCTTCTTTTTTAAATTGCAGTGTACGAATCAGCTTTCCCAATCCTACCGCGGGTTTGCCTGTGTTAACATCCACTCCTCTTATATCTATATTGACACGCACCTTCGCCTGTTCTCTATCTAGTTCTATCTGGAGAATGGTCAGACTATTAAGCTCAATACTCTCAGTATTGAGAAATAGTTTCTTCATTACCTGCTTGCGGCTTGCAAAATCTGGGGAGTGCTCGCTCCACAATCCCATAAAACTATTCAGATCTTTTTTCGCGTAATTAGCAAAAAACTGGTTGGCAATATTACGCAAAGCAGCTTCATCGGCCGAGGTTATCTCTATTGTATTGATTGGTATGGGACTAGGTTGATCCTGAGCAAAACCGAACCGTGATGTGGAGATCCCAACCATTATAATGGCAATTGATAACCATAGACACTTTATATTACACATGGATAACCTCCTGACCCATTATTGAGATCCGAGTTGTTTGCAATTCCTAAAAGTATTGGACAATGGTTTTTATTAGATTAATGCAAAAATATTCCGAAAAAAATATTTTGTCACGGTAATAAGCTATCTTATTACCCGTCCTTATTAAATGACAACAATAAACAGATAAACCAACCTCTCTATCGGCAACAATAGTGTTAGCCATAAGGAGACATCTATCTAACAACAATTAGGAGGTTTTATGAAGAAGTCTACTCACAAGTTACAGAGCTATTTCTTTGTTGTGTTAATAATGATGATCTTCTGCGTACCGGTAGTTGCGCAGGTCAATACTCAAGCTCCTGATACACCAGTACCGCCTACTGGTGATGATGGTGGTAGTGGCGGCAGCGGCGGTAGTGGTGGCTGCGGCATCTGTTTTATTACTGAAAATCTTCAATCAAACCGCTTTGATGGTATGGCGGCAGGCACATTGCAAGTAGTTATCTTGTATGATGGTGCAACTACTAACACCCCCTTACTACGGATTCATCTAAACAACGGCTCTTCGATAACCATAGGAGGAAGCAACCCTGGCGGAGCCATTGACAAGTTTACTCAACAGATCGAAACCCGCCAATATAGTATTGGCAGTCTGCAACCAACAGGTGCTTTTACAATAAGCGGTATGGTGGGAGATGGAGTAATTGATGGCCTTGCTTTTGGAGTTTTTTGGAAAGACTCATCAGGTTACTACCACGTCTTAAAGAGTAACAGTAATCTGTCAGTAACTGGGGCAACCTTTGTAAGCGCCTGGCCGATTGGTATGGATACGGCTACTTTCAATGCCAGAGTGCCACAAGTAACGGATGGATTTGCGCGTGAACAGGCTTTTATGACAATTACGGGTGCAAAATTGCTGCCCAACAATGGAACATATTCTGTTTCCGTGTACTAATTATCTGAAATTGTCATAAACCTGGTAGCCTCTCTTTACTATCAAAATAGCCGCCTTACGCTTTATCAAGACTGCTGGCAAAGCTTCAGACGCAGTAAGGCGGCCCTATCATTTTCAATCCTGATTGGTCACGATAACTCCAGTCACTCCTTAATTAGATCCACGAGAATAATTAGAATAGAGATAACTTCGACACAATACACATAGATATCTACATATAGGGGAGTAAGCCTGCCAATCTTCCTTGTCTTATCAATACTAATGGTAGTAGTAATAACTCTGCGAAAATCATTATTTTCATTGAAGATGGTGTGATGAGCGAACAGAGTACAGCTAGTCAATGGGATATTGTGTTAGTGCCACTTTTGAATACCACTGACACACAAGAAACAGAACGCCTATTTGAACATCTTATTTACAGTTATGCTGACCCAATTATCAGAAGAGTGATAAAACGTGAGTTGCATATCTGGCTGGAGCATAGCGGCCAGGGATATTTTCGCCAGTATACTACCGATACACAGGATGCCAGGGATATCTATGGTGACATTATTGAAAAACTCTTACGGCATTTGCGTGACTTCCAGGCCAACCCCCAACATAAGGCGATCAGTAGTTTCTCTAATTATGTTATGGTTATCGCACAGCACGCCTGTTATGATTACTTACGCAGCAAGCACCCACATCGCTGGCGATTGAAAAATCGCCTGCGTTATCTGTTAACTCACCAGAAAGTATTTAGTTTTTGGAAGGCCAGTAATGGAGATCTTATCTGTGGGTTTTCTAGTTGGCAGCATTGTCAGCAACCTATTAGTCTTGAGGAGGCACTGGCGCGAGTCTCTAGATCAAACAGCTATTGTAACGATATCAATCTGAGCGAGACTGTGACGATCGTTTTTCAGATTGTAGGGGCACCACTACAATGGCATGATTTAATCCAGATCCTCGCAGAACTCTTAAGAATTGAGTATCAAAATGTACCCATTGAAGATGACAAAGCGAACACAATGAAAAATTATGTACCTATAACTGATACCAAAATGGATATCATTACACAGGTAGAGCAACGCGCTTACCTGCAGCAACTCTGGTCAGAGATTTGTCAGTTACCCTTGCAGCAGCGCACCGCATTGCTGCTTAATCTAAGAGATGAGAATGGCTATGGCTTGGCGTTATTTCCTTACCGAGGCATTGCTACGATCAGACAGATTGCAGCGACACTCAATATTCCTGCTCAGCAATTTGCCAAAATGTGGAATAACCTGCCCCTGGATGATACTACCATTGCACAGCATTTGGGAGTTATGCGTCAGCAAGTGATCAATTTACGCAAGGTCGCGCGCGAACGTTTAGCACGACGCCTGCGTGCATTTAAGGAAGGTTAATTCTATGTCACAACATCTTACTAGCAAAGAGATAGAAAACTATCGCAAGCATAAATTGTCGTCAGAAGATCTACTGTTGATCGACGATCATACAGCTATTTGTCAAAGCTGTCGTGATAAGCTCTGCGATGAAGAGAACGCAACTGCAAGTTTTAGATCTTTGCAAATGAGTTTCACAACACCGAATGAGGTAGAAGCAGTACATCTTTCCTACCGCCAACTGGCCGAATATGTGGATGGCAAATTAGATAAAGTAAATCATGAGATAGTCTTAAACCATTTGGAAACTTGTCCGCAATGTACCGCAGAGGCTGGTGAGTTAGAAGAGCTCAAGATGAGCTTGCTGGCACAACCAGTGCAAAGCTTTTCACCTAATCTGTCATGGTGGCAAAGGCTAACTTCTACTGTGTCTTGGTATTCAATATTATGGCGTTTTGGTGCTGCTCTAATAGGGCTGTTAATTATGTGGATAGTTATGCAGACACCCCAAAAAGAGCTTACCACTACCAATTTTTCGCCTCTCAAGAACTCAGCTGGTAAGATGGGGGAAAAGCAACTCGAACCACCTTCTGTAGACCCGTCCAACGTGTCTCCAACATCAGATATTATATTGAGCTTACAGGATGGTAAAAAACACCTGGCAATAGATCGAGAAGGCAATATTACTGGCTCACTAGAACTATCGAACTCCTATCAAGAAGCTATAAAGAAAGCACTACTGGAACAACGCATAGAGACTGCGCCAATTGTTACAGACCTTATTACAAGGAAAGATAGGTTTATGGGAGAGATGCATTCAGATCCATCTTTTACCCTTATAAGCCCTGTAGGCACAGTTGTACAAAGCGATCGTCCAACTTTTAGTTGGCAGTCGGTTGCAGGCGCAGATAACTATACTGTGAGCGTTTATGACTTAGAATTTAACGAGGTGGCGATGGGCCAAGCGTTAGCAGGCACACAATGGACACTTAAGCAAATGCTTAAACGAGGTCAAATCTACTATTGGCAGGTCACCGCTCATCAAAAGGACAAAGAATTGATCGCGTTACCTGCAAAGTTTATGGTATTAGAGAAAGCCAGCATTGTTAAATTGGAAAAAATAAAGCAATCTGAAGCAAACTCCTCTCTGCTGTTGGCTGTTGTTTATGCTCAAATGGGTCTTCTTGATGACGCTAAAGTAGAGCTAGAAACACTTCTCAAGGCCAACAATGGATTGCCTGTGATAAAAAAACTCCTTCAAAGCTTAGAGAAATCGCGTTACCAGTAAGGGCGAAAACAGGATTGTGTAGAAGAGCGTAGAGCGTTACCGAGACTTATTGATTAAAGGACAGCCTGATTTTTGCCCCAAACAGTGGAGTAAAAAAGAAGAGATTGATAGCGGGGATCGCTCATTATTAGCTTAATCTTCCGAGAAATGACTTCACAGTTTACCAAGGCACACTATTGCCAATGCATTTTGAGAGTTCAGAAATGCATTAGATATTATGTGAAAAGTGATATAATAGTAAAATGCTTAAATATGAAGAACTTAAAAAGAGTAAGAAACAGTTTTTAGCACTGACAGGTTTAACCATTGAAGAGTTTGAAAAGTTGCTGCCGGCATTCATCCGAGCATATGAGCGAAATAATCCAGCAAACAAAACGCAGAAAGGAAAAGAACGGAAAATAAAGGCCGGAGGCGGGCGAAACAGTCAGTTAAACAGTTACGAACAGAAATTGCTGTTCGTGTTGGTCTATCAAAAATCATACCCGTTGCAAGAAATGATGGCAGTATTATTTGGGCTAGACCAAGGGCAAGTAAACCGCTGGCTACACAGATTAGTGCCCGTACTGAAAGATGCTTTGGACGATTTAGGACTGTTAGCGGAACGTGATGGGAGCAAGTTTGCTCGTCATGAAAGAGGCAAAGGAAAAAAAGCTCCGCTCATCATAGATGGAGTCGATAGGCGTCGTCAACGCCCTAAAAAAGCTGAGCAACAGAAACTTCACTATAGCGACAGGAAGAAAGCTCACACTGACAAAAATGCTGTAATAGTGAATGGCAAGACTAAAAGGGTTGGCTATCTGAGTAGAACTTATGCGAGCAAAGTTAACGATAAGAAGATAGCTGACGAAGAGTCAATTTCCTATCCACGCCAGACTACTTTATATAAGGATACAGGATTTCAGGGTTATGAACCAAAGAAGGTAAAAACTCAGCAACCAAAAAAAAC